>CAJWOS010000458.1 GCA_913044235.1 uncultured Pseudomonadota bacterium | reverse complement strand
CGGAGACGCCACCGCCGCTCGTCGTCACCTGGAGAGCGCCATCAAGGCTGCGGAAGCAGGTGGCATGAAAGACCTCCGCAAGCAGCTTCGTCGCCAGCTCGAGACCCTTCGCTGAGCGCTGTTCAGGCGAACACGCGGGTCGGCCTCTGGGCCGGCCCGTTTTGCTGGTCACGCGGCGTTCGGATCACTCGGATTGTCCGAGAGTGAGATTACCAGCGACGGGGATTGCCGGCGACGGGGATTGCCGGCGACGGGGATTGCTGGTCAAACCGACCGAATGGCGCAGATCCGCCCGCCAAATCAACGCGCCATCAGGCGGGGTCCGGCTCGTGGGACTGGACCACATCGCGAAGCACTCGAATCCCGACTGGCTTCCGAAGATACTGCACCGGCGACGAAAAGCGATGTTGCACATCTTCTTGAAGCTCGCCCGACATCAAGTACGTACGCTCGACCAGCTCCGGTCGATGAACGGTAAGGTACGCCAGGAGATCGTCGCCCTGCATCGGCCCAGTCTTGAGGTTGAGATCCAGGAGAAGCACCGCTACATCAGGATCGGATTGCATCTCCTCGAGGGCGTCCTCAGCGCTCCGAGCCCAGGTCAAGCGCGAGCCGCGCAACACTCTGGACACGGTGCGCCCTACACTTGCATCGTCTTCCACCAGTAGAACGTATCCCACGGGGTCTCCCTCGGACTGCCCCCTGGTATTCCGTTCGAGCGCTCCTACCCCACCAAATCTGATGCAATCGCGGAATGCCTGTGGAACCACGCCTCCTCAAGCTGCTGGTGTTCGGATCTGGGGCCGCCGCACTCGCCATGGAGACCCTGTGGATGAGACGGCTCTCACTGGTGGGTGGAAGCACTGGACTCGCCACCACCGCGACCCTCTCGGTGTACATGGGCGCACTGGGTCTGGGTGCCTGGCTAGGGCCGCGCTGGTTGCGAGGAACAGTGCGGACCTATGGCGCCCTGGAGAGTGCCACTGCCGCCTGGGTGCTGCTCGGGACTCCGCTCGTCATGTTCGTTGCGCCAAGCCTGCCGGGTCCGCCCATCGCACGCGTCGCGATTCTGGCCACGCTGCTCCTCGCCCTCCCCGGCGTAATGCACGGAGCCACGCTGCCGCTCCTCGCACGGGCCTGCACCGACCGTGCTCAGGTCACGGCCCTATACGCGTGGAATACCGCGGGGGCAGTCGCGGGCACAATCTGCTGGACGTTTTTCATCTTGCCCGCCACCACGGTACGAGTCGCAGAATGGACTGCCGCTCTGCTCGCCCTTATCATCGGCGTGACGGCGCGTTCAACGCCCGATCCGCAGTCGGAAGTCTCGTGGTCCGCTCGCACCGGTCCGTGGTCCTGGCAACCCATGGTGATCGCTTTTGCGAGCGGCTTCATCGCGCTCGCAGTCGAGGTCTCTGGCGCTCGGGTCACCGCACTCCTCGTGGGCGGAAGTGTGTACGCATTCGCGCTTGTGCTGGCAGTGTTCCTGTCGGGAATCGCGGCTGGGAGTCACTTCGCCCGCAACCGCACGGGGTCCCCCGTCGCTCCCCTGGTCCTCCTCGCACTCACGGTCCTCGCGTTTTGTAGCGCCTGGCGAGTGCTGCCTCATGGGATGGCGCTCGTGTGGTCGATCGGCGGGGAGTCTCTGTGGCTCCCCGGAGCCGCGCTGCTGCTGCTCTGTTCACTCGGTCCTGTGGCTGCAGCCAGCGGCGCCACCTTTGCCGCCTGCCTGCAGCAAGCGAACGGCGAGGCCGGACACGCCACCGGTATCGTGCTCGCCAGCAACACCGTGGGAAGCGTCCTTGGAGCAGGCCTTGCTGGACTCGTAGGGCTGCCCCAGCTCGGCGTCTGGGGAACGGCGGTGTCGGCCTCTGTGCTGGCGAGCATTGTGGGCTTCACGCTGGCACCCAACCACCGCTGGAGACTCGCTGCAGGTGGCGCCCTGCTCGGTGTGGGACTCGTGCCGGCCTGGGACCCCGCGCTCTACGCCGTCGGCGCTGGACTTCGCGTCTCCGAGTTCGCCGACCGGTCGCCCGAAGCGATTGAACGGTTTGCACATCAAGGCTGGGATCTCCTCGAGTACACCGATGGCGTCACGACGACCGTTGCTGTGGGCCGCTCGACCACAACGGGCAACATCTGGCTCAGCCTCAACGGCAAGGTCGACGCCTCCACCGGGCGCGACATGGCGACGCAGGAGCTGTCTGGCATCCTGCCGGTCCAGGTAGCGCGCAATCACCATGCCGCGCCCGAGGCGGTGGTGATCGGACTGGCCAGCGGCGTCACCGCCTCCAGAGCGCTCGCGACGGGTGCGACTGCGGTGACGGTTCTCGAGATTGAACCGGCGGTGGTTCGCGCATCCGAAGCGTTCTCGGACGCCAACCTGGACCTACTCAACGACTCACGGGCGCGCGTAGAAGTGGTCGACGCCCGCGCTTGGCTCGCATCGCAGAACCGTAATTACCCCATCATCATCAGCGAGCCGTCGAATCCGTGGCTCACCGGTGTGAGCAACCTGTTCACCCGAGAGTACTGGCAGCTCACCCGGACTCGACTGGCCGACGATGGCGTCTTTTGTCAATGGATCCAGCTCTACGCACTGCCACCCGCGGCCTTCCAGGGTCTGGTGCGCACCTTCCTGTCGGTCTACCCAAACGCGTGGCTGTTCGAGTCCATTCCAGGTGCGGACGCCCTGCTCATCGCTGCCCCCAGCCTACCCGAAGGGCTCGCGCTGGAGCCCACACTCGGCCCCGACGGGCTGATCCGACTGGCCAGTATGGGCCCACTGGTCACCGACAACCACCCTTGGGTAGAGTTTTCCGCCCCCTTCTGGCTCCACAGGACCACCGGGGAGACCAACCGCGCCCTCATCCAAGCCGCACAGCGTCGTTGACCGGAACACTCGGCCGGGTTTAAGCCTTCGCCACGACCTGTACGACCGACTTCTTGCCCTTCCACACCAGCGCAGCATCATTCAGCACGAAGTTCGGATCCGAGACCTTCGCATCGCCCACACGAACGCCGCCCTGCTTCACAAGACGCCGTGCTTCTCCGTTGCTCTTGGCCAGACCCGATAGCCGCAGCACATCGAGAATACCCGCAGGAAGAGACACCTCGACCGTGGGCGCATTGGCAGCACCGCGTCCGCCAAACAGCTGTCGGGCCGTCGCTTGCGCCCGAGACGCTGCCGCCTCCCCATGCACAAGCTTCGTGGCTTCGAAGGCAAGTACTTCCTTCGCCTTGCGCACGTCCGCTCCACGCAGCGCCGCAAGCGGTTCAATCCGGTCGAGGGGCATGGTGGTGTAGAGCTTCAGGAAACGAATCACATCCGCATCCGAGACATTGATCCAGTACTGGTAGTAGTCGTAAACGGAACAGCGGTCGGCATCGAGCCACACAGCACCTTTCTCCGTCTTCCCCATCTTCTTCCCCTCTGCGGTCTGCAAGAGAGGAATGGTGAAGCCGTAGACCTCGGCGCCGCTCATCCGGCGGACCAGGTCGATACCGCCCAGGATGTTGAACCACTGGTCGTCGCCACCAAACTGCAGCTTCACGCCATACTGTTCATGGAGCTTGTAGAAGTCGTAGCTCTGCAACAGGTGGTAGTTGAACTCGATGAACGAGAGCCCCTGGTTGCGCTCCAGCCGCAGTCGTGCGCTCTCCGCCGACAACATTCGGTTGACCGAAAAGTGCCGGCCGATGTCGCGCAAGAACGACACGTAGCCGAGCCCGAGCAGCCAGTCGGCATTGTTCAGGATGAACCCTTGATTGCCGGCGCGTTCTGGCTCGGATGCAGCCAAGGACAAAACCCTGCCAAAGTGTGGACGCTGTCCTTCGATGTTTCGGGCGACCGCTTCTTCGGTGATGAAGTCACGCGACTTGTCTTTACCGGATGGGTCGCCAACCATCCCGGTACCACCCCCAATGACGACCACAGGAATGTGGCCGGCTTGCTGCATCCAATACATCGCCATGACCGGCAGAAGATGGCCGACATGCAGGCTATCTGCGGTGGGATCAAACCCAACGTAAAACTTGACTGGGTCTTGATTCAGAGTGCTTGCCAGTGCGCTGCGATCGGTGCACTGAGCAATGAACCCTCGCGCCTCGAGCAGGTCGAGTACAGAAGGCGCGGTCTCTGCGTCGGACATTCCAGTCCTCCTTGGGTTAGAGCCGCCCGCGTAACCTGCCCTGCCTCTTTGCTCGACTGAACAATCCCTTTGCATAGTGTATGCAAAGCGTGTACAACATACCCGTTGACAGTCTGCGCACGGCGGATACTCAAAGTCCGATTGAAATACGTCACACCGGACAGTGCTACGAAAGCGGCAACTCGGTCGCTCCAGTCCATCGCCCCTCTTTACCAAGGCACTCTCGATGGCTTACCCGCAATCCCCTCTGGCACGGCATACCAACCTGGTCCTTGCCAAAACCCGTCGGGTCACGCTCGGCGCGGAAGCAAACCTTCCCACCCGATTTGGCAACTTCCGCATCTTCGCATTCGACTGTCACATCGACGGTCAGGAATACGGCGCCATCGTGCACGGCGATGTCCGCGACCGGGAACAAGTGCCCGTGCGCCTGCACAGTGAGTGCTTCACCGGCGACATCATGGGCAGCCTACGCTGCGACTGTCGCGACCAGCTTGAGGCAGGCCTTCAGTTCATCGCTGGTGAGCCGTTCGGTGCGGTAGTCTACCTGCGCCAGGAAGGCCGCGGTATCGGTCTTGTGAACAAGATCCGGGCGTACGCACTGCAGGATCAGGGCTACGACACGGTCGACGCCAACCACAAGCTCGGCTTCGAAGACGACCTTCGGACGTACGAAGTCGCTGCAGACATCGTCCGTCTGCTCGGCATCAAGAGTGTGAAGCTCATCTCGAACAACCCCAAGAAAGAAGAGGGCCTCGTGACCAACGGGGTTCCAGTGGTGGCTCGCATCCCCCACATCATGGAGCCCACGGAGCACAACCGCGACTACCTCGCCACCAAGCGAGACCGCAGCGGACACCTCCTGCCCGACACCCTCTGAGCCGGCCCTCGCTCTCGGGCAGGCAGCGTTCATGCACCCACCCTTGCGGTGGGTGCTGTGCTTTTGGCAGTCTCAACGCGGTTCAAAACCAAGGGCCGCCTCGCGCCGAGCTCGCCGACCGCTGCCTTCCAAGCTGCGGCATTGTCTCAGTCACGACCGCGTGGTGGCCTCAGCGGGAGCCCTGCCGACGACGGCCCCATCCGAACAGTCCAAGCGGCAGCAGCAACAAGAGTCCCCCCTCCGCGGTGCTGTCGTCTTTGCAGCATCCCCCCGTCTTCTCCGGGACACCGGCGGCGGGTACCGCAGGCGGACCGACCTGCACCGGAATGCTGGTCTCGTAGTTGCCCGTGTTGGCGGCATCGTGGAACTGACTGGCCCATTCCACCGGTCGGTCCGCCGGACCGCGGGTGCTCCACGCGAAGACCCAGCCTTCCCGTGTGGAAGCGACCACATCGAGATAGCCGTCCCCATCGACATCTCCGATGGCGGGACTCCCAAGAATCCACTGACCTGTATTTTTTGGCCATCCCCCCGGAGAGATCCCCAGAGCATTCCATGCATGCAGCAATCCACCAGCAGATCCGTACACCACTTCGTTGCTCCCATCGCCGTTGAGGTCGGCCACTGCAGGTGCCATCAGGAACTGCAGATCTTCGACCTGTCGGGGGAAGCCGGGCAGGAATCCACCCGATGCACTCGACCACGCCGCAATCGGCTGCTGAAACTCCCGCCATTCCGTCGAAGCCAGCGCGAGGAGCGAGAGGGTGCTCGCCCCACCAAGCATCGGATCGGGACGGCCATCGCCATCGAGATCTCCCCACGCAGGATTCGTTGAGAACTGGATGATTGCCGGTGAAAGGTCGATGTCGACCCCAGTGGCAACCCCATAGTCTTCCCCGAAATAGGGCAGCGCCCAGACCTCTTCTCCAGTGTGATCCATCACGCCTGTGGTCCCGAACATGACCGGATTGAGCATTTCCAGGTCGCCGTCCTGGTCGAGGTCCGCCAGTGCGATGGAGCCTGG
>CAJWOS010000457.1 GCA_913044235.1 uncultured Pseudomonadota bacterium | reverse complement strand
AGGAGACCCGTCATGCCTAAAACTGAAATTACCCTGCCGGATCCCATGTCCAACCTGACAGTAGAGAAATGGGGAGAGATGGGAACCAGCCGGGCTCAATTCGCCGAGCACTGGCGCACGCGGCTGGAGCGCGATGTTGGCGCGCCGCAGATTGGTGCCCGGGCACCGGACTTAGACTTAGAAATTTTATCCAGTGAGGGTGGGAAGAACTATGAGACATGCCGATTGTCCTCGGTCCGTGGCCAACCGGCGGGGCTTATCTTCGGGTCTTATACCTGACCCCCTTTCCGGGAACAGGTCGGGCGCATAAATTATATTTATAAGAAACTACAGAGCGCCGCTGAATTTTGTTGCGTCTATATCAAGGAAACTCATCGGCTGGATGGCTGGGTAATTCCCAGCAAGACTGATGAGGGAATTATTTATTAAAACCCGGGAACTGATGTTGCGCGCGCTGCCATTGCGACCGTGTGTTTGAGGCGGTACCACTTTCCCTTTCGCATGGTTCTGGACACCACAGACGACGCGAGGCGTCACCTTCTTCGATGCTCCTTGCTTTGAGAGCGCGCACTGCGATACTCCGGGTCCGCACCGGGTTCCCTCAGCCAGGCCAGGAGAGACGTGGGCGAAGGCAGGCGATACAAGATCGAGGGTGTCCTCGGAAAGGGCGGTTTCGGAACGGTCTATCGCGCCCAGCTCCTCGGGGAGGGAGGGTTCACCCGCAAGGTGGCCCTGAAGGTCCTCAACGCCGACATGGCGGGCATGGAGGACGTCGCCCGCCGCCTCCGTGACGAGGCGCGCCTCCTCGGCCTGCTCCGCCACCGCGCCATCCTCCACGTCGACGGTCTGGTCCGGCTGAACAACCGCTGGACCGTGGTGATGGAGTACATCGAGGGCAAGGCCCTCAACCCGAGTCACCTCGAACACCACACCACGCATGGACGGCGAGCATTCCTGATTCACCTGCTCCAGATGCTCCGCGGATGCCATCGACGGGGGGAGTGCCATGGTGACATCAAGCCGTCGAATCTCCTGATCGACCCGACGGGGCAGGTACACCTGCTCGACTGGGGCAGTGCCCGGCTCCACGACGACCCCGCACAGGAATGGGCTCGGGAATCCAGCTCGGGCATCGCGTTCGTGAGCACGCCGCAGTGCATGGCACCAGAGCGCCTGTTCGGCCTCAAGCTCGGAATCCAGGCCGACTTGTACTCCCTGGGGATGGCGTTTCTCGCGGCCCTGGGGCGAGCGCCCAACCGATCGAAGCAGCAGATGTCTGCCGTGCTGCACGCGCACCCCGAAGACCCACTCCTACCCCTGAAGCCGCTTGCCCTCGACGACGTTCTCGATGCGAAAACTGCGTCCACCGTGCGCCGAATGATCAGCATCAATGCACACCATCGACCCACCAGCTGCGAAGAAGCGCTCACATGGATTGCCCACGGCCCCACCACTGCATGTGCTGCCCAAACCGGAGGCCCATGCACACGCCCCACCATCACTGCTGCTGAGGTTGTCGACGGTGGACAGGTCCTGGTCGATACTGGCGACCATCTGGTGATGTATCGAAAGGTGGATGGGGGCTTCAAAGAGGTGGATGTCCTTGCGGTCCCAAAGCACTGGGAGGTCGCGATGGTCGATCTGCTGAACAGTGTTTTCGGTGACCAACGCGCACTGCGCGAACACTTCCCCGCAACCATTCGCGACCACCTTCCGAGCCCATCAGTGCCCATCACCACAGGTGCCCCCGAGACCGTGGCGGTCTTGCTCCGGACCGGTGCCATCACCACGGCCTTCTTCGACACACTGCTGCAGGAGTGCCCCGCTCGAGGCGTGGAGATACGGGCCGTGCAGCGGCGATGGCAAGCGGCGATGGCGCGGTCCGAAGGATGACGATGACCACCTGAGGCATTCAGCAACACTCCCCCTGCGTTCCTGTACATCCCCGTAGAGCTTCGAGAGCCGTTCCTGGGTCCGCCCATCGGACGGTCGGCAGGACCCTCTCCAAGCCCACGCAACGCAATGCAACGCAACGCAACGCAATGCAACGCAACGCATTGGTCGGCACGATCATCTGTTCAGGGCTCCGCTCCACAAAACCCATCCCACCGTTTTTCAGAAAATATTTCCTCCGCTGAAACACACCCCTCTTCCACCCCTTGGACCCCAGCGAACCGGCATCCGACCGATGCCCGAACCTGGAGCTCCCGATGTCGACCTACACCCCCCGCAGCACCTTCTTTCCTGCAATCACCATCGCGCTGGCCCTCACCGCCTGTGGCGACAACAACGATGCGGGCACTGGGCCATCCACCGGGACCGTGTCGGATGGCAGCGATGCAGGCGGCGATGTGGACTGCGACGACGACGCATCCGCGCCGGATGCTCCAGATCTCCCCGAGACGCCCGAAGAAAACGACAACGCTGGCTGCGAGCCCACAGGCGAAGACAGTTCCATCAACGATATCGACGAGGACTGCGACGGAATCGACGGTCCAGATGCAGATGGCGACGGCGTTGTAGACGCAGATGCGGGAGGTGAAGACTGCGACGACACCGACCCAGACGCACCCCTCATGACTGAGGATGAAGACTGCGACGGCCTGATCACGGAGGAAGACTGCGACGATACCGATTCAGGCTCTACCGCGGTCGCCGAAGACGCTGACTGCGACGGCCTGATCACGGAGGAAGACTGCGACGACACCGATGCGTTGCTCGGTGACATCGACGACCCTGAGTGCGACGGCATTCCCACACATGCCGGCGGCGGCGACCTCCTGTGGATGTCGGCCACGGAGCTCGAGGTGGGCTGCACCGACGAACAGCCCGGGTGCTACGACAACGAGTTCAACATCATGCCGGTCACGCTCACGACCGATTATTTCCTCGGAGAGACCGAGGTCACCCAGGGCGAATATGAAGCGGTGATGAGCACCAACCCATCGTACTTCGACGACTGTGGGGCCGACTGTCCGATCGAGCGCATCTCCTGGCATATGGCGGCTGCCTACACCAACGCCCTGTCCACAGCAGCCGATCTGGAGACCTGCTACACCTGCACAGGCGAAGGCGACACGGTCTCTTGTGAGCCCGCGATGTCTCCCTACACCTGCGCTGGCTACCGTCTACCCACCGAAGCCGAGTGGGAAAATGCAGCACGCTGCGACACAGTGAGTGTGTATGCGGGCTCCGATGATGTCGACGAGGTGGGCTGGTCGGTCCGGACCAGCGACAGCGAGACCCATCCGGTCGGTGCACTGCTGCCGAACAGCTGTGGCTTCTACGACCTGAGCGGCAATGTCATCGAGTGGACCCAGGACTGGTACGCCGCCGACTACTACTCCGCCGACGGTCGGGTGGACCCGGTGGGTGCCGAGGCCGGCGACGGCAAGTCGGTCCGAGGCGGCGGATGGAACTACTCGTCCGGCGGCCTCCGGGTGTCTTACCGCAACGTCATCCACGACACCTATCGGGTCAACTTTGTGGGCTTCCGGGTCGCGCGGACTCGCCTCTGAGCTTCCACAGGAGTACGACCAAGCCTCCCCGCTCCGGGCCATGACGGAGCATGCCGAGCCGCTGTTGTGTTCGGCCATCCCCTTGAGGCAACCATGCTGTGGTTCCTTGCATTGCCTCTCGCCATCGCGGCCACACCGGAAGACGCCCGCAGGGCATTCGATGACTGGGCAACCCAGAGTGCCCAGTTCAACGCCGCCGTGGCTGACCTTTATGCGGCTGATGCACGCTTCACTCTGCTTCGAGATGGTGCGCCCACCAAGACGCTCTCGGGCAGCCAGATGCGCGCCCTGGTTCTCCAGCACATGGCGCGCGCGAAGGCTGCCCACGAACGGAGCACCTTCGACCAGATCACGGTGCAGGCCGAAGGCGATGGATTCCGCATTCAGGCGCAGCGCGTCTCCACACGCCAGTGCGCGGTCGACCTCGATTTCCAGCAACTGTGGACGGAAGTCGACGGCGCGCTTCGCATCGTGGAACAGCAGCAAGGCTCGGTCTCGATCTCCCAATGCCCACCATCTGCTGTGCTCTCTGCGGGAATGACGGCCTTGGTGAACGACATCACGCCCCATCTTCCGATGCAGCTCGATGAAGCCACGGTCCTCGAAGCCGTCACAGTCGATGGGCGCGCGCTTCGGTACTCGATGAAGCTGGCCACTCTGGCATCCACCAAGGCAGACCCGGCCATGCTGTACACCGAGGTCGCACAACGCGCGATGCGGGGCGGCTGCTCGGACCCGACCCTGCGCCGGCTCATGGAGGTGGAGGCCACTGTGGTGTATGCCTACCGATTCAGCGACGACCAGCCGCTTGGGGAGCTTCTCCTCACAGCAGCCCGCTGCGCCATGCTCCGATAGCTGCCTCGCTTTGTACCACCGCTGGGCTGCCCGCCGAAATCGTGAGACCACCGCCCCGGCAAGCCCATCCCTTCCCCGGCCCGGTTGTGGCCGCTGTGCAGCCCGTCACCCCCACCTATCGACAAGGCAACCGCGTCGTTGCTGCCGCTGCCATTGGGATCCTCGGCACCTCGGCTCTCTACTGGTTTGACGCCGGCGAACCCAACGCGCGCCACTTCCGCGCCAGCGATGCACGCCTGTGGCACATCGCCAATCATCCGCAAGCCCAGTGCAGCCACGCCTACGCTCTCGGCGGAGACGACGGCAACCAAGAACTCGCCCGGTTCAAGCCTGGCCATGGTCGGTCAGCGACCACCCTAACAACGCGATGGTGGCCACCTGGGTCGTCTGCGACAGCCGCACCCATCCACACGCAACGCTCTCGATAGGTCGACTCCGACCGTTGGTGATGTGCGCTCGAGTGGCCGCTCCTGGCACGAGAGAAGTACTGCGCTGAGAGCTTCGCAGTCGGCATTCCGGTACCGCCCCACCACCGGCAGCCCCTCAGCAACGACCGCCGTCATGGAACCACACTCCACTCCACCGCGACTTCCTGGTACCCTGCCCGTCAAGCCATTCTGGAGGCCCCATGTTCCGTGCCATGTTGCTCCTCGCTTCGCTGTCGGTCGCCACCGAGCCCGACATCCATCCGGCCGAAGCGGCTGTGCTTGAGGCCCTCGAAGCCAAAGATCCGGAGATGGCCGAGAAGATGCTTGCGCTGCGCGCTACCGATCCCGGCATCTACCAGAAAAAGCTCCGCCACTTTGCAGACACCCATCGCCGCGATGTCCACGAAGCCCACTTGCGTCGTGATCCAGAGCTCCGAAAGGCCGAGGCCGCACTCCATCGTGTGGAAGCACAGCTCAAGCCACTGTTCATGGCACATCAAGCCGCAGAGAGCGAGCAGGCACGAACGGAAATTGAGTCCGAGCTCCAAGCCCTCGCCCACACCCTCTTCGCTCGAAAAGCCGCCCTGAAGCGAATGCATCTCGACCAACAGCAAGCACACCTCGATGCGATTCGCGCCGACTTCGATGCCTGGGAAGCCGACCTCGAGCTCGAGGCCGAGACCTGGCTCGACATCAAGCTCCAGGCGCTCGAAAAACCGTGAGGGCGGCCGGTAGGCGCCCCAGGCCCGTTGTGCGTGAACGCCCGGTCCATTCCGCATGCATCAGCCTCTTGCTCGTGCTGCAGGGCGCATGCACGGGGGCTGGAGACAAGGACGGTGTGGACAGCGGCGCGGTGGTCAGCACCGGCGACGGCACCGACGTAACGGGCGAAGACGGAACCACAACTGGACCGCCCGACACCGATGGAGACGGCACGCCCGACGCCGACGACTGTGCACCCGATGATCCGACCATCCATCCCGGTGCCCCCGAGACCTGGTACGACGGCATCGACGCAGACTGCGATGAAGCCAGCGACTACGACGCTGATGCAGATGGCCAGGACAGCGACGAATACGGTGGCACGGACTGCGACGACGACAACGAAGACATCTACTCCGGCGCGCCCGACACCTGGTACGACGGCATCGACGCAGACTGCGATGAAGCCAGCGACTACGACGCCGATGCTGACGGCTTCGATGCCGAGGAGTACGGCGGCACAGACTGCGACGACACCACCGCCACCACCTACACCGGCGCTCCCG
>CAJWOS010000456.1 GCA_913044235.1 uncultured Pseudomonadota bacterium | reverse complement strand
GGGCGATTCGTGCGGCGAGCGGCGCCAGCATGAGACCCGCCACTGCGCCTGCCCGATACCACCGAGTCAGCCGACCGAAGACGGGTACTGCCAGCATCGCGATGCCCGCTGGGCCTGCGAGGTGAGCGCCCCCGACCTGCAAGACTTCGCCCTTCCAGTACAGCCATGGCCCGAACGAAAGAGCCACAAAGCCCAACGCCCCAGCCATCCAGCGACGCGCTGGTGGATGCCGGACGGCAATGACCGCGGCGCATCCGAGCAGGACCACCCCTTGGTAGGCCGTATGGGACACCGAGGCTTCGGCGCCGGTGAGCTGCACCGGAAGGAATGGATCGATCAAGTCGGCACCGGTCTGCACGCCGCCTCGGTAGATCTCGGGATGTTCCATGACCTCCGGGAGCCCCGAGCGCGCACCTCCGCCGGGGAGCGCCTCGTCCCGGCTCCGGAAGATCGACCATCCCACGGGTAGACCCAGGAGTATGCCGCCGAGGCCGACGAAGGCCGTGCGTCGCAGCGTGGGCCACTCGCCCCGCGATGCGATGGAACCCGCGATTCCCAGCCCGATCAGTGCTGCCCACACCGCGTTGTATGGACCGGTCCAGGGGGTCAGGCCAAGGGCGAGTCCTGCGCCCACCCATGCGCTCCGTTGCCCGGTCCGTCTCGCGCGCAGCAGCAGTGCGGCGAAGATTCCCACGACGCCAACACCAAATCCTTCGGTCATGCCATCTGCTGCATTCGCCAGCAGCGTGGGACATGCCATGGCTGCGACCGCACCCACCCATGCAGAGGCGCGCCACTCGAGCGCAAGCAGAGCACCCGCGATGCCCATCAGAACGAGCCCACACCACAGCACGAAGTTGTATGCAGCCGCCGGTCCCCACAAGGCGCCCAGGTGGAAGGCCGGCACGTTGAAAGGGTCGACCAGGACCAGCTCAACTCCGGTGGGGAAGGCCTGCAGATCCGTGTGGATGGGCAGCATGGAGCCGGTATGTGCTGCTGCCCAGAGACCCCAGATGTGGGGGGCGGCCTCTTGGTCTGGCGCAGCCAGCACATGGGTTCGAAAGACCGCAGGCAGCGGCCAAGCAAGCGCGACTGGAAGGAGCGCCAGTACTGTCAGCACAGGCCAGAGGCGGCGGGCGCGTCCAGTGGGGCCGGACATGTCAGACCCGCAGCGGGGCCAGCACCAAGACGCTCACGACGGTGAGTCCATAGAGGACGCCGGCTGCGAGGATGGGGATGTCCTTGAAGAGGGTCTCGTCGGGAGCGCCGCCTTCGTTCTTCGCCGACACGAGGTACATGTAGCGGAACACCATGTACATCACGTGGGGCAGGGTGAGCAGGAGCCACGGGGTGGGTGAGCCGAGCACACAGTAAAGTGCATACGAGAGGATGGTCCCGCTCGTGGTGATGGCTTGGAACTCCACCACGAGGTTGTGGGTGTACTCGGCGAGGATTTTGCGGGTGGTCTCCGCCCGGCCTGCCATCATCACAAGCTCCCCGCGGCGTTTGTTGAACCCGAAGAAGAGAGACACGAACGCAGTGCAGGTCAGCAGCCAGGGACTTGCGTCGACATCGATGGCCACGGCCCCGGCAGCGGCACGCCAGATGAAGCCTGCCGACAGGAACATCACATCGAGAATGACAATGTGCTTGAAGTAGAACGAGTAGGACAGGGTGGTGGACAGGTACAGCCATGCGATGGCGAGAAGCCAGGGCGAAACGGCAAAGGCGAGGCTGGACCCGATGGCGAACAGAGCCACCATCTCCACGTAGGCGACCTTGAGCGGCAGGCGTCCCGATGCGATGGCGCGCCGTCGCTTCGTGGGATGCCGCCGATCGGCCTCAACATCGTTGGCATCGTTGAAGAGGTAGCCTGCACTCGCGAGCATGGAGAAGCTCGCAAATGCAGCGATGGTGGACACCCACATGTCCAGGTTGCGGAAGTTCATCGAAAAGAAGATGGCCGCAAGCACGAAGACGTTCTTCGCCCATTGCTTGGGTCGCATGCCCTGAATCACGGCCTTGAACAGATCAGCGGCGCCACTCGGCCCCTGTGGGACATGCGGAGGGAGGACTGTGGGCGGTGCCCCCGAGTCTTGGGAAGGGGGGGCGGTCGATTCAGGCACAGACACCGGCTCGGTTCCTCACAGGGTCGGTTGCGCGGGAACGCACAAGCGCCTGTCGTTGGGGGGGCCCAGACTGCGTTGGGCGGGTACGGCTGACAGCCAGGATTCGCTGCAGCCTCGGATCGTGGATGGGCGCGTCTTACGGGGTTTCCGCAGGTCTGTCACGCAATCGCGTGTGCATCGACGGTGCAATCCGGTGCGAAGCGACGCCTGCTGCGGCCGGAACGGTTCAGTCCGTGGCGGCGGCCGACTGAAATCGAAGGATGCGGTATTCGTGCGGCTCCAGTGTGATCCACGCCTCGATGGAGGGTTGGTCGGCGGCCTCCATTCGCACGAAGTGGCGGCCAGCACCGAGCAGGTGTGGTCCACGGCCTTCGATTCTCGTCCCGTTCACGGTGACCGTTGCGGCATCTGGGTACACCATCTCCACTTTGGGCGTGTCGCCGATGCTGTGCGGTGCATTGATGCGGGCGTACTGCAGTCCAAGCAGGCCGCCCACGAATACGAGACCGGACGCCGCGAGGGCACCGCCCAGGATGTAGAGGGCTTGCGTGAGACCCGATTGGGGCTGCGGAGGGAGCGGTGTGGTGGCGGTGGCGGCGGAGTTGGGAGGGGAGGCGCGATGCTCGATGGCCGTTTCTCGCTCCGGGCTGGACTGCCGGTACGCGCTGGTGGCGGGCGTGCGTCGTTCCGTGGCCGGTGCCTCGGAGATCCCTTTGGGTGGCGCTTTGATGCGGGTCTCGGCGTCTCCCCACTCTTCGGGTTCCGGCAGGACCACTGCATCGTCGTCCGCCGAGTCAGCCAGGGGTGAGCTTCGAATGCGGGTGGCCGCATTGGACCAGTCGTCGTCGACCGTGCCGCCTTCGAGTGGGCTCGGGCGAATCAGCGTGCTCTCGTCTCCGAGCCCAGCAACGTCGCCGAGAGAGACGGACTGGGACAGGTCCGGCAGGTCTTCGATGACCGAGCGCGTACGGAGGTGGGTCTCTACGCGGCTCAGGTCGCGGCTGCCGATGGGGGCAAGCCCTGCGAGGATGTCTTCTGCGGAGGCATCGTCGGCCGGGCCTTCGTCGTCCCACGCGATGCGGGTGGGGCGCTCGGCATCATCTACGTCGTCTTCGCCGATGCTCGAGTCGGGGGCCGGTATCGGTCGCGTCTCGTCGTTGTCGATCGAAGGGCGCGGCGTGGGCTTGGTGTTGAACTCCGGAAACAGACCGCGAAGGAAAGCGGCGAGTGTGGAGTGCGTGAAGATGAAGCCGGACTCGTGGAAGAACTGGTCGAGGACTTCCTTGAGTGCCGTGGCATCGGGCCAGCGGTCGTCTGGATCGACCGTGAGGGCTTTCGCAATCAACTGCTCGAGCGCGTACGGCACATCCGGATTCAGCTCGGATGCCGGTGTGTACTCGCCGGCGCGAATGGCATCGAGCGTGGCGGGCTCGGAGTCCCGAGTGAACGGGTGCGTGCCAGTGAGCATCTGGTAGAGGACAACGCCAGTCGCGAAGAGGTCAGTGCGAGGGTCGACCGGATCCCCGGTGGATTGCTCGGGGCTCATGTAGTCAAAGCGGCCCTTGATGACTCCGCTCACCGTCTCCAGAGCATTCACCGATGCCTTCGCGATACCGAAGTCGGTGAGCTTGACCTCGCCCTGCAGCGACAGCAGGATGTTTGGCGGCGAGATGTCTCGGTGCACGACATCAAGAGGCAGGAGGTCGCCGTCGCGGACCACTTGGCGGGTGTGGGCATACTCAAGCGCCTTGAGCATCTCGATCACGACGAAGAGCGCATGGGGTACGGGAAGCGTGATGCCCTTCTGGGCACATCGCGTCAGGACCTGTCCGAGGTCGGGTCCGCCGACGTACTCCATCGCGATGAAGCATGTGCCACCCTCTTGTCCCAGATCCATGATCTGCACGATGTTTGCGTGCGAGAGGAGTCCTGCAATCTTGGCTTCCTCCACCAGCATGTCGACGAACTCAGGACGCTCGGAGAGGTGCGGCAGGATTCGCTTGATGGCGAAGGTGCGCTGAAAGCCGCCGATACCATCGAGGCGGGCTTCATAAATCTCGGCCGTACCGCCGACCGCCACACGCCGGCGGATGCGGTACTTTCCAATGCGGGCAGGGGTGGTCGAGGGCTCAGACACGGCGGAATCTTCCGGAGGGCGCGAGACGGGCTGGGGGAGACAGACAGGGTGCAGAACGAACCAACGCCTCGGCGGTGAGCGGCGCGAGCCCCAAAGGCCGGTGCCGGATGTCGGCACGCGTGAGGAGAGGGATTGATGCGTCCGCGTAGCCGGATCGGTGCATGTGGGGCCACCGCCCCGCGCAGGTTTCGGTAGTGGTTCGGGGGAACTTTTGTGTGGCGCGGATACATCCGGAGGTAGGGGACCGGTCTCCTGCGTTCAAAGGATGTGGCAAATGGACGGGATTGAGGTGCTCGATATCGAGCGTCTACGTGCGGATACGCCTGGTGTGACGGACCACATCCACTTCAACAATGCAGGAGCATCTCTACCGTCGGCGTCGGTGCTGGAGAGGCAGATCGAGCACCTGCGACTCGAGGCGCGAATCGGCGGATATCGAGCAGCGCGCGAGGTCGCCGCCGAGGTGGCATCGGTCCGCAGCGCCGTAGCCACCCTCTTGGGTGCATCGCCCACCGAGATTGCGCTCCATCAGTCCGCCACCGATGCATGGAATATGGCGATCCTTGCCATTGTGCCGTCCTTGGCCCGGGGAACACGGCTGGTGGTAGACCGGGCTGTATATGGCAGCCATGCGATGGCCCTGCTGCAGCTTGCACGCCGATTTGGTCTGGAAGTGACCGTTGCGGAAGACGATTCACTTGGACAGATCGATGTCGAGCGGCTTCGTCTGCAGCTGGAGCAGCGGCCGGTGGGGCTGGTCTGTGCCACCCATGTGCCCACTTCGTCTGGCCTCGTGAATCCGATCGAAGCGGTGGGTTCCGTGTGCAGGCAGCAGGGCACGCCGCTTGTTGTGGATGCGTGTCAGTCTGTGGGGCAGTGCTCCGTGGATGTAGAGCGCATCCACTGCGCGGCTCTGTCCGCCACTGGACGCAAATACCTGCGGGGACCGAGAGGTACGGGCTTTCTCTATGTCCGGCGGTCTGCATTCCAGCGATTCGTGCCGTTGATGCCCGACCTGCGCGCGGCGGAGTGGACTGCGCCCGAGGGCTTCCGACTGCATCCCGATGCGCTTCGGTATGAAACATGGGAGCGCAGCGTGGCTGGAGACTTGGGCTTGGGTGTGGCAGTTCGGCAATTGCTCGCCCAAGGGGTGATGGCAACGAGTGCGCGAATCCAGCTCCTCGCCGTGATTTTTCGCCGGGGACTTGCAGCCATCGATGGGGTCGACGTCTGCGACCGCGGGGAGCGGTTGTGCGGCATCTGCACCTTTCGGGTGGCCGGGATGTCCTCCACCAAGGTGGCGGAGTCTCTCCATCTTCGTGGCATTCGCGTCTCGGTCACGCATGCCACGAGCGCCCAGCTCGACCTTGGCACTCGTGGTCTCGACTCGGTCGTGCGGGCTTCCGTGCATGCCTACAACACCGAGGAGGAGATCGAGCAGGTGCTCGCTGCGGTGAAGGAACTCGCGAAACTAGCGTGACACAGAGCACGCCTGAGACCCGCCACCCGGCTGGAGCGTGCAGTGCCCAAAGGGCTCCGCGTGGCGTCGGCCCTACCAATCTTCGGTTCGGCTGAGGGCCATGTACAGCCGGTGCCCGATCGCTTCTGCTCGTGCATGGAGGCGCTGGAGAGAAGGTCTTGCATCCCCGCCTCGCAGCTGACGTCCCAGAGAGAGAGAGAGAGATTACGATACGCACGCGCGGACCCACGCACGGGCATCCTAGCCCTAGGGGTGGACGACGGGCAAGCCTTTCCGGGATCTCTTGTTCGTGCCGCGATCTCTCTCTCTCTCTCTCGTGCGTATCGCG
>CAJWOS010000455.1 GCA_913044235.1 uncultured Pseudomonadota bacterium | reverse complement strand
ACAAGCAGCGTTCCCCAATGAGGTTGAACTTTGCAGGATCCTCGGACTGGTACAGCCAGCGACACTTTTGTCTGAGAGCTGT
The DNA here is from genome assembly GCA_913044235.1 of uncultured Pseudomonadota bacterium. GTDB lineage: Bacteria > Myxococcota_A > UBA796 > UBA796 > UBA2385 > CAJWOS01. The sequence continues at coordinate 5,993 of CAJWOS010000455.1, read as the reverse complement.
GTGGGATTGCAGTTGCGAGGCGAAATTGAGGAAAAGCTGCTGCAAAGGCCCCAGCAGCTGCGGCGGGGCGATTCTTCCCGAACAGGTCCGAGCCGGCGAACGGATGGTCGAGAGGGGGGAATCCAAGTCGAGCCAGGAGTGTGGGCACGATGTCTTGGAGGCGTGCGGTACCATCGTTTTCGCCGGCTGGGACCGCTGGACCGCCCACCACGAGTGGAATGCGAAGGGTCGCATCCGACGCATCGGGACCGTGTTCGTACCAGAGGCCCGCCTCACCTTGGTTTTCCCCATGGTCGGCGCTAACCACAACCAAACCGTTGGCGCGAGCGCCGAGCCCATCGAGCAGCTGGCCGAATGCGGTATCGACCCGAGCGATCTCGGCATCATAGGCTGCTTGGCATTGGGTGAGCGCTGCCGATGACTGGCCATTTTGGTCGGTGAAGATGCGCCATCGCTGGCGGGGACGCTTTCGGAATGCTCGGCCGAGTGCATCGCATCGCTCGGTGCTCCCAGCGGCCGGGAAGGCCGGGTCGAGGTCGTAGGGGAAGTGTGGGTCGACCACATGTATCCACAGAAACACTGGACGGTCGGCCTGCTGCTTGGAAACCAGGGTCAAGGCCTCGGTCACCAAGTCGATGGCTGAGGGGTCTTCACGCACCACAAAGGAGTCAAAGCCGCGATCGAAGCCCTGCTTCGGCGACGCTACGGGTGTGCCGCTGAGGCCGAGGGTAGCCCAGCCGGCGGCATGGAGGGTCTGGGAGACCAGCTCGATACCCGGCTCGATGGATGCACCCACCTCCCACGAACCGTGGCCGCGAGGGTCGGTGCCAGACAGCAAGCTGGCAAGGGCTGGCGTGGTGCGGGTGAGCGGTGTGGTGGCCTGAGAAAAGACCATGGAGCGGCGGGCGAATGCATCCAGGCGCGGTGTGCGGGCCGGCGCGTGTCCCGAAAAGCCCAAGCGGTCGGCTCGAAGGGTGTCGACCGTGAAGAGGATGATGTCCGGGCTGCCATCGGGGGGCAGCGGACGCGAGGGGGTGCAGGCGAGACCAAGGAGGGCGATGAACCCTCCCAAACCGTGAATCGCCCGGCGATGAGACGTCATGAGGGCTGGCTGCTGGTGTGGACCGCAGGGGCTTCCGCCGCAGGCTCTCCTACGTGGGCATCGAGGAAGGCATGGACTTCCGACCAGCAGAGTCGTGCCGATTTCTTCATCAGCCAGGCCTGAAAGGCATGGCCCTGTCCCTCGAACTCAGACTCCAGGGCGATGCCTCCCTGAGCACGGAGCGCGGCTCCGAGTCGTCGAGAGTCGTCGATGAGCGGATCAGCGGTGCCGCAGGGAATGTAGAACGGCGGAAAGGCACGGTCCGGCACGGTCTGCTCGATCACACACAGTGGATCGGCGAGCTCTGGATGTTCCGATGCATCACTCGGACCGGTCACGTCGATGGAAGGGTCGCCCACCATGTAGTTGGCAAAGCAGGAGTCGATCACCGGCTGAGTGAGCCGACTCGATAGTCCCATACGCTCAAAGCGCCGAGGGTCGGTCACCTGCAGAATCCCGCAGAAGGGAATCACGGCTTTGGGCACGACGCCACGCTCGAACACGGCGCGCGCCCACGGCTCGGCTCGGCGGATGCACGCAACGACAGCCACCACGGTGCATAGATTGGCTCCGGCGGACTCACCGCTCACCACGGCACGATCCGGATCGCCACCGTAGGCAGCCACGTGATCGAGCATCCATCTCCAGGCGTCGCAGACGTCTTCGGCCGCTGCAGGGAAGGGGTGGGCCGGGGCGAGCCGATAGTTCACCGTGCACACCACATACCCTCGACGGGCAAATTCGATGGCCATCAGCCAGTGTGTGTCTTTGGACAGGATCCGAAAGCCGCCGCCATGGATGTAGAGCACCACCGGGAGTGGCTCCTGTGCATCCAGGGGTCGGTAGATGTCGAGCAGGTGGTCGGTGTCTTGTTGGTCGGTGTAGGGGATGTCTCGGGTGACCGACACGCCATACCGCTCGGGGTTGGCAAGAGGCAGCAGGTTGCCGATCTTTGCCGATGTCTCGAATGCCGCGCCGATGGCCCAGGTGAGCGACTGTCGGGACATGCGCTGTAGGAATGGCAGGGACGACGCTTCGACCGTTGCGGCCGGTGTGGTCTGGGGCTTCGGCGAGGGCTTGGATGGGTCGGACACCATGGCTCCAGCTGGGGCGACCCGCAGGGCTTAGCGGATCGGTAGGGCCTCGTGCACCTGATTTGACGGTCGTGAATTGGGGGGAGGTGGCGCATGTTGGTCTGGAAAGCAGTCAATCCACCGGTGTCTGCGTCTGCGAGCGGTCGAACAGCGGTTCGCGGGATACGCGGTGGGCCGTTTGCAGGAGTGTTCATGTCAGAGGACGACCGTTCCCGTTCCGGAAATGTCATCTCCCTCTTTGGTGGGGCCCGCCCGCCCACGTTGTCTCCGGCTGCGCCTGCGCGTGCCGAGCTGCGTCGAGTTGCGCAAGCACCACAGACCGAAGATCCGCGCCAGGACCTCGGCCGTCGCACGCTTGGGAAGGGCACAGCGCAGCTCGGCCGTCGCGGCAGCAGCGTGATGTACAACCTCGCCACGGGGATGGCTGCATCCGCCGTCAACCTGGGCAAGCTTCAGTCGCTGCTTGAAGGCGTGATCTGCGAGCTTGAGATGCCGGAGCTGTCGGAGCGCTGGGACGACGAGGTTCGCGGGGCGCTTCAGGATGCTGTGCTCGAATGGGTCCAAAGGGTTGATGCCTTCGAGCTGGAGGTCCACGACAGCGGCGTGTCGATTTCGCTGCAGACGCAAGACGACTACGGCTTCTACCAGTACGGATTCGACGTCTTTCCGGGCCGTCCCGCAGACGGATGAGTGCGCCTTGTCTCGACCGCTGGCGCCCAAGCTGCAGCGATGTCCAGACTTTGTGACAAAACAAGGGCGGGAATATGTCTGCCAAAGCGCGCGACACTTGCTATGATTCGCCCGATTCGAGCGCTCGCCCGAGAGGCTGCCGGGTGCTCAACGACGTGAGGAGTCCCATGCGCATCCAGATTTTGCTCGCATGCATCGCACCGCTGGCCGTGGCCTGCACCGAATACGACATTCACCGCCCGGCGAAGGGTGAGGTGCCGCCAGCCACGGAAGAGCCGGTGGTGGAAGAAGAGGAGCCCGCTCCTGTGACCGACCCCGACATCGAGCTGTCCCGTACAGCCATCGACTTCGGGGGCTGGCCGAAAGACTGTGCGAGTCCGCGTGAGCTGATCACCATCTCGAATGTGGGCGGAGCTGACCTCGATGTCTCAAACGTGGAGATCACGGGCGAAGGCAAGGGTGCATACACGCTCTGGAACGACTGGGGGACTGAGTTCACCCTCGCGCCAGGGGAGAGTGCCTCGGTGGAGCTGGAGTTCATGCCGAACGCCTGGGTCGACTTCGAGCCCAACCTGATGGTCGCGAGCAACGATCCCGACGAGCCGGAAGCCTACGCATCGCTCTCCGGATTCGGCGCCAATGACAGCATCCACGAAGAGACCTTTGAGCAAGACCTCTACGAGGCCGTCGATGTGCTGTGGGTGGTCGACAACTCGGGTTCAATGAGCAACGACCTCGACACCGTGGCGCGCAACTTTTCCAGCTTCATTCAGGTCTTCATCGACCTTGGACTGGACTGGCAGATGGGCGTGATCACCACCGACATGGACAACGCCCAATACTCGGGCAAGCTCGTGGGGCCGTACCTGACGCCCACCAGCCCCGACGTGGTGGGAGAGTTCATCGACCAGATCGACCTGGGCTCGGGAGGCTCGGCAACCGAGAAGGGCTTCGAAGCCACCGAAGCCGCGCTCACCGCACCGCTGGTCGACGGTCACAACTACGGCTTCCTGCGGGCCGATGCGGCCCTCGCCACCATTGTGATCAGTGATGAAGACAACTCGAGCAGCCAGAGCGCATCGAGCTTTGTGAGCTGGTACGAGTCGCTCAAGGCCAGCAGCGACATGACCACCTTCAACGCCATCTGCGAAGGCATCTTCCTGTCGTGTTCGAAGTATGCCAGCGCGGCCGACTCTACAGGCGGCATCACGGGCGACATCGCATCTTCCGACTACGCGTCCATCCTTGAGTCCATCAGCTACACCTCGGCGGGTATGACCGTCTCCTTCGACCTCGAGTATGTACCGAGCGACCTTGGACGGATGGAGGTGACGGTTGACGGCGCGGATGTGCCGCAGGATCCATTCAACGGCTGGACCTACGACACGAACGACCAGTCGGTCACTTTCCACGGATCTTGGATTCCGGCGCCGGGGTCGAGTGGCACCATCGCCTACCCGGTGGCGCTGGAGTGCCCCGAGTAGTCGCCCGGAGTGGCCACCCGGAGTGGCCACCCGGAGTGGCCACCCGGAGTGGCCACAGGGCCGTGTCCAAAACAACAACACCCCGCGTGAATGCGCGGGGTGTACTGGTTCTCTGGACGGGGTCTGACGGGCCGGCGGGCGGTTTGCGCACAACGGCGGGAAGGGCTGCCGGAACCCGTGTCCTGAGAATCAGATGGCGGCTTGCTCGTCGTCAATCTGATTGCGACGGTGGTCGACACGACGATCGTGAGCACGTCGGACCGCGCTCTCGATTTTGTGCATCACAAGGTCGATGGCGGTGCGAATTTCTTCCGCCTCAGCGCTTGCGACATACGAACCTTCACCAGCAGCCTTGACGGTGACTTCGGCAATTTGACGGTGCTTTTCCTCTTTCAGGACAACGTGGGCTTCAATCGGCGGCCGAAGGAATCGGGCCACCTTTTCGACGCGGCGCTCCACCCATTGACGAATCTCATCTGAAGCATCGACTTGGCGGAACGTAATGTCGAGACGCATGCAACCTCCGTGTGGGGAAACGTCGTCTGAGAGCGCGGTATGGCTGGCGAGACGACGGTGGCTGGTGTTCTCAGGGACCTGCCACTCAACAAGCATCGTTCCTGCGAGCCGGAATGACAACCCATTGTGGCAGAATCGTGACGACGTCTTGCTGGATCAACACCAGGCAGCGGCTGAGCGGGCGGCGCAGATCATGCGGCTTCCGCTGGCTGTCACCAGATCACTTGTACTTTCCACTCTTCACGTGGCGCGCCACTGCCACCGAGGCATTGAAGCCCGCTTGCATGCCGGCCTTGAGCACCGGCGGCATTTTGCTTCCCATCTGGGCGATGAGACCCGAGCCCTGACCGAAGCGAAGCTGGGCCACCAGAGTCACCCGCGACTTGCGCTTCGCGCCGGGACTGACCACAAACATTCCGTAAGAGTGCGTGATCTCCACGATGCTCGATGCGATCCAGCGACGTTCCACGGTCTCGAGGACCTCCTTCCGACGCTTGCGGTACTCGGCCCACTTGTTCCCATCGAGGAAGTTTTGGGTGATCTTCTCGTAGGCGATCACCACCCGGCCGTCGGACAGACGGAAATCGTAGGAACGCTGGAAGAACTCGCCGTAGAACAATGCGAAGTCGGCGAGGAAGTAGCGATCGCAGTACGGCGCACCCACGACACCATCCATGCCTCCCCCGAGCCGGGGGAGCGCCTTGGCGCCGTCCATGTGTCGAGGCAGCTTGTCTTGGTGGGCAAAGACGGTCTTGCCCACTTGCTCCGCGGTGAAGTCCTGATTCCCTTCACCCGTGATCATGGTGAGGTAGCCATCGCCCATGGGCTTGAGTCGGATCTCGTCGTAGAGCTCGTCTTGGTACTTGTAGACCGAAGCGCCAGACCAGTAGGACTCGTCGGTGAGTGCACGGTTGAGGATGTTGCTGGCGTTCTTGTCGTGCAGCTTGATGGAGACGGTGTCGCCGAGCCCGGCTTGTCCGACCCGGGGAATTCCGGCAAAGAGACCGGCTGCAAACAGTCCCTCCAGAAATCGACGGCGGTCGGTGGTGAGAAGCGAATCGGTAGCACGGGTTGGGTGCGACATCGGCAGGTCCTCAGACGAAACGG
>CAJWOS010000454.1 GCA_913044235.1 uncultured Pseudomonadota bacterium | reverse complement strand
ATATGCGTTTCTCGCGAGTCTCGCGAGCCGAAGCACACGCGCTGCCTGCCGCGCCTCCGCGCCCGCAGCGGCAATTTTGTGGAGCCGCTTCATTTCGCGTGTCTCTTGCTGTTTGCGCTCTCGCAGCAGCTTCTGGTGCGACGAGGAACGCTCGCTCACGGCTCGGGCGCTTGCCGCCTGGGCGCCGGCTCCTTGGCCCCATGCGCTCATGCGGCAGCAAGACCCGAGTGATCCGGCGTTCTTGCCGGCGCTGGGGATGCACCCGGTCCTCGCCGCGCGCGACACCACGCTGCTGGGAATGCCCGGAGAGGGGCCCAAAGCATGGATTGACCCTGACGGATGGGCGGGTGTGGATGGCGGACCGGCGGTGGGACTTTGGTTCAGCGATGTCGACGGTCCGTGGACCCTCGGGCGCAGTCCAGATGGCAACGCATCCTCGGTCACCGAGCAGACGCGGACCGACAGCCGCGTGGGGGTGCGAACCACCCGTACGGTGCGGGGAATTTCCTGCGTGGTGGTTCACTGGCCCGTTCTGATCGACGGTCGGGTGGCGTGGATGATCAACATTCGGATGACCTCGCAGGTGGAGATCGCACGACAGATGCGCATCGCGGTTCAGGTTCGTCCAGCCACCGTGGAGGGGGTGCGTCCGATCTTCCGGCTCCAGCGTTCGGCGGATGGCATCTGGATGGCGGATGGTGCGGCTGTGCTTGCGTTCGGTCAGCCGGGCGATGCGATGGTGACGGGCCGTCTCGCCAACCAGACCGACCCATGGCAGGACTTCATCGGGGATGGCCATTCCCGGTGGTCGCGTCCAGGGCGGGTCGACATTCGCTGTGCGATTGGCTCGTGCGCCGGTGGAGAGGTCTGGCGCACCACCATCGAGCCAGGCGGCTCGGTCTCGCGATTTGCGATTCTCGGCCCTTCGCGTGGGGTGCCGGTGGCGGTGGCGCGCACCACCGCGGCCTCGCTATTTACGAGTGCCAACGCCGACCGACGCGGTCTCCTGGCGTCTGGATGCGCGGTCCGCTTCGCGGATCCGTCCGATGTGGCCCCTGGCACCGTGGACACCCAGCTCGACGCGGTCCGGGTCCGACTGCTCCTCGGTCGGGAGCGGGAGGGGCTCGTGGGTGGAGTGGCGGCAGTCTGTCTGGCTCGCTTCGGATTCATTCGCCGCGCGGGAGACCGACTGGCGACCGAGCTGGCCCGGGTGCGCCGAGACGGGAGCTATCCGGGGGGGGAGCCTGAAGACGCTGCAGTGTTGGCATGGGCGGCTGGCCAGTATGTGATGTGGTCTGGAGATCAGGCGTGGTTGGGCGAACAGCAGCCTCCATGGTCGCGTCTGCTCAACCACATCGCGAGCACTGAAGCCACGCCGGGCGGACGGGCGCTGTATGGAATGGGGGGCAGTCGCCGCTGGACCCGGGTCTGGCAGGCGGGCGGCCTGCTGGCCAGCGCTTGGGTGCTTCGGGGGCATGAGCGCCACTCCGAGTGGACTCTGGCCGGCGGTCGGATTCGGGAGGTCATCCGCCACGAGCTGACCGGCGATCCGTGGTCCGGCAACGATCAGCGCTCTCCGGACGGCGCATCGACCGCAGCGCTGGTCGCCGTCTGGCTGGGACTGGTCTCGCCCAACCACCCTGGAGTGCAGCCGACGCTCGACTACCTCCGGAATCGTGTCTGGCATGGTGGTGGCGTGCTGTTGCAGGGGGGCGCCCACACTGCGGCCACATGCATCTACGCGGCGGTTCGGTCTCTCGTCGAGCCAACCTACGACCCGCTTGCGGCCCTGCTGGGGCTCGCATCGCCTACAGGCGCCTTTCCCACTGCGCGGCATCCGGCCCGTGGTGCGCTGGGTGATGGTGACGATGCGCTCGGAGCTGCGCTCTTTGGGATGCTTGCGCTCGACCGACTGCAAGTTTCTTCGGGTCGACTGCAGCTCCTGCCGGGAATCGTCGAGGCTGAAAACCTGCCGACTCCCTTTGGTCGCGTGGATGTGGAGACCATGGGGGAAGAGCGCCGAATGGTCGGACGCTGGCGCGGCAAGGCGCCGAGACTCGAGGTGTGTGACTGAGCGCTTGGGCGGGGGTCACTGCTTTCGGGGCGTGGCTCCGAAGCGCCAGGTGATGGCCGTGCTGACGAACAGAGTCTTTGCGTTCATGGTGCCGTTGCCCACAACCTGTCCGGGGCTGAGCTCCAAGTCCCGGAGAACCTCGGGTTCGGTGATGGCCTGACCGAGGTTGACGGGAAGCTCCTGGCGCGACACCACGCTGTCTTTGATCTCGCGCTCCGGGTACCAGGTGCGCAGGATGCCCAGGTCGATGTCGAGGGCGTTCTTGAACAGCGAGTACGAGCCGCCGAGTCCCAGAGCCCACTTGTTGCCATCCATCAGGTTGACGCCTTGTGTGGATGCGGGCACTGCGGAGCCTTCGTACAGCACGCCGGCCCGCAGCAGCAGTGGGTCGGTCACCCGGTACTGGCCACCGAGGCGGTAGCTCCAGGCGTCGACGTAGTCTGCTGGGAGCACGATGTCGTCGTCGATGACAATGTCGTCGACCTCATCACTGAGGTTGCGCACCTGTTCGGTGACCGGAAGGGTGAGGTCGAGGTTCGTGACGGTGATCTGCTCGGTGACCTGCCACCGCTGGTAGGTGGTGGCCGCTTCGATTTCCCAGGTGCGGTCTGCGTCGTGAAGGGCCACACCAAGGCGATGGATCCAGGGCATCACGAGGTTTACCGTGACGTCTTCATCGGTGTGACGGCTGCCCTCGATAATGGTGAAGGTAGCGTCTGGATCGGTCATCCAGTGACCTTCTTCGAAGTCTGCCTGGATGCTGCCGGTGCCCGACACATTCAGCCGCGGCTGCGCGCTGTAGCCGATGCTGATCCACTCCTTGGGCTCGGCGAGCACGCCGAGGTTCCAGGTCCAGCGCAGCCGATCAGCCATGCTCAGCTCCACGCCCACGTCGTAGATCTGCGGTTCGTCGCCCACCTGCGCGAGATTTTCCTCTTCACAGTTCTTCTCGTCGGCATCCAGGGTGGAGCAGATAGCGAGGTCAAGACTCTGATCCGCTCGGACTTGGGTCCAGTAGAAGCCGCCACCGATGGTGAGCCACCCGATGCGATGCGCCACCGACGGGCCAACGTAGAACTGCAGCAGCTCTGCATCCTTCATCGTGTACCGCTGCCCACCTTCGTCGGGGTAGTCGAACTGTGGTGCGAATGGGGAGAACAGGCCGAGGGCGAACATCGTGTTCTTGAGACCGAAGTGATGGCTCACACCGAAGTTCGGAATGTGCATGGGTCGGGCTTCGTTAGTGACGAGATCCCACGTGTTGGTGAGCGCACCGGACGCGTCGTAGTCTTTACGGGTGAACTCGATGGGCTGACGAACCTGGGTGTAGCTCAGGTACACCTGTGGCCGTCGGAGCCGAATCAGGGCCGCGGGGTTGTAGTACTGGGCGCTCAAGTCGTCGACGCCGGCGATGAAGGCCCCCGCTCGCGACATGCCCCGCGTACCGACGTCGGACATGTAGTACCCGGCGGCCTCGGCCGTTGGGGTGGTGGTGACCAAGCCAACGAGGAAGAGTGTGGCGACGGACATGGAAGCTCCTGTTCGGCGTCCGCAGCTATCACGAAAGGCATGTCCGCGGTCCGTCGGATGCCGATGTGGACCGGGCGGCGTTACCCGAAGGCGTCAGACCAGCACGTCGCGGAGGGTGGTCATGAATACGCGCACAGTCGGATGCCTACTCGGGCTCTGTATGGCCGGAACGGCGTGTCGCGACAAGGCGTCGGACTCGGGACGGTCGGAGACCGCCGGTAGCATCGGAGCGGCGGTAACCATCGACGGCACGGCAGTCTTGCACACCATCGATGAGCGTTTCTTGTCCTTTGCAGTCGACTCCAGTCAGGTGGCGGGGACCGAATTCTGGGCGGAAGAGGGTGGCGATGAGGTCGAAGTGTCCATCGAAAAGTTCGACTTCGACCGTCCTGCGCTTCGGCCACTCGTTGCGGCCCTCTCACCGGCTATGATGCGGATCGGCGGAACCGATGCCGACCACCTCTGGTACGACCTGTCGGGAGGGCCGGTGGAGCCGCCAGAGGGGTCTCGGGGGGTCATCGATGCACCCACCTGGAACACCCTGACCACATTCGCCCGCGACACCGGAGTGGAGCTGTTCTTCACGCTCAACGCGGGGCCGTCTGTGCGGGACGGCGACGGCGCCTGGATGAGCGAAAATGCAGAATCGCTCTTGGCACATGCGGCGGAGCGGGGAGATCCAGTCGCAGCATGGGAGCTGGGCAACGAGCTCAATGCTTTCCCGTTGGAGTTCGGCTTCACCGTGACCGGAGAGCAGTACGGAGCCGATATGGCTGCGCTGGCCGATATTCGCAACACGCACACCCCCACGGTACCGATCATGGGTCCTTCGGTGGCCTATTTGCCGGAGAGTGGTGAGTTCATTCCCTACATGGAGGGTGCGCTCACCCACGCCGGTCCGCATCTCGATGTGGTCACATGGCACTACTACCCCCAGCAGTCCGAGCGCTGCCCCATCCAGACCCGTCTCGCCGAGCCAGAAGTCCTGCTTGATCCACTCCATCTGTCTGAGGTCGACGTCTGGGCCGAAGAGGTCGAGCAGCTCGCTGCGCTCTACGCTCCCGATGCTGCCGTGTGGTTGGGAGAGTCCGGCAATGCACAGTGTGGCGGCGCGCTGGGTGTATCCGACACATGGGCGAGTACCTTCTGGTTTCTCGACCAGCTGGGAACCATCGCGCGTCGAGCGCAGCCCATCATGGTCCGGCAGACTTTGTCGGGCAGCGACTACGGCATGCTGGATGACGAGACGCTCACCCCTCGGCCCGACTACTGGGGGGCGCTGCTGTGGCGCCAGACCATGGGCACGCGGGTGCTCAGCGTGGCATCGGCAAGCGAGTCGCTTCGGACCTACGCACACTGCCACCCGGATGGGGGAGGGGCCGTGAGCTTGCTGGCCATCAACCTCGAGCCGGGACGCACGGTTCGGGTGGGGGTTGCCGGCATGTCGTCGCGAAACATGCTCGTGCATGTGCTCGAAGCCGACGAGCTTGCCGCGCAAGACGTCCGCTACAACGGTCGGCCACTCGTGTTCGAGGAGGATTTCGTCCTGCCGGAGCTGCCAGGCGAGGTTCGCACCCGCTTCGAGCTGCCCCCTCGGAGCATTGGGTTTGCGGTGCTCCAGAGCGCAGGTGCCGCTGCCTGCGAGTAGTCACTCGCCTGGGCAGGAGCGCCGGGTCCATCCGTTGTGCCCGTCGGGCGGTCAATCACCATGGCTTGCCGGTACTCTGTGTGGAGTCCTGTTCGGATCTGTCCGAAAGAAGGGATACATTTGCAGCGGAGGTAGCCGTAGATGGCCGACCCGGTTCCGTGTCCCGCCTGTTCGAGAGCCAATGCCGCTCACCGGACCACCTGCCTGTACTGCGGCGCTGTGATGCCCTCGCCGCAGCCCCGGCCGGCTGCGGCGGCACCAGTGGGGCTGCCTACGAACCTGGATGCACTGGTGCGAGAGGCACTCTCCGGCGGTGATATCGGCAAGCTGCGATCGGCGATGAGCCAAGCAGGTGAGGTGGAGGCACCGCCCCCAGTGCCGATGAAGACAGAACGGCCTCGTCCGTCGAGTCCTCCTCCGGCCCGGCTCTCGCCACCGCCGTCTCTCGCACACCGAGGCACGCACGCACACGAGCGCGCGGCCCCGCCGCTGTTGAGCGTGCCGGAGCTGCCGCTCGACCGGGCGATGCTGGCGACGGAGCGGTTGGTCAGGCCCAATGGTGATGGCTTGGCCAATGCCCTCCATGAGGTCCTCGCGGCGGTGCAGACCACCCTGGCTGTGCACGAGCGGGGTGAGGCGGTGCACCCTGGCCTCTCTGCAATCCGGCGGTCCCTCGACCACGCCTGTGCGCTTGCGCCCCCGGCGCATGCGGACTCGGTCCTGTCTCTGGTCGAGTCATCGGGGCCGGAACCAACTCCCTCAACGCTGCTGGTGCCGCTCCCGGACGACCCGCCCATTCCGTTGCCTGTCGCTCCTTCGCGGGAGCGGCC
>CAJWOS010000453.1 GCA_913044235.1 uncultured Pseudomonadota bacterium | reverse complement strand
CTGCCCACCGGTCACCATGCGCGTGCTTTTCGGGTGCTCCAACAAGTCTTCGAGCGGGCGGGGAGCACAGTGGTGCTCAGTCCGACACTGGACTCGCTGTCGCGGGCAGACCGCAGACGCCCGCGTGAAGCCGTCGTACTGGCCGGACTCCAGCGCCCGGGGCCGCGCGGGTATCCAGCCTTCGTCCGGCGCATGGCAGCCGACCATCGGCCGACATTCGTGGTGGAAAGGAACACCGTTGGGGCGTTCCAGCAGAGCGCCTCAAACCTCCCCGACGCTCCCCATCGCCAGGAGCTCGTCTTCGCCGGCCACATGCACACACCGTGGCAGGTCGCGCGCACCATCCTGCACAATCTGTGGCATCGACCGGAAGGACTGCGCGGGATGCTCGCGAAAGCCTCAGATGACCGACCAGAATGAAGGAGCACTGGTGAATCGTCGAGCATCGAACCGGGCGCCGCTCGACCAGTCGAGGTTCTGGTTCTGAGCCACCTGCCGGAACTGCTGCTCGGCTGCATCCCGATCGGTCGTCCGATGAGCGTGCTTCACTGTGATCTGTGTGTTGTTGGACTGCCCCTGATACGGCACGAAAACCTCGTTGCGAGTGCTCCCAGCATCAAACGCCAGACCGATACCCACATCGGGAACTGCGCCCCGAACGCTGCCACCCCGCCAAATCAGCACCACACCAGGGTCGATTTGCAGGAGGCTGCCACCTCCGCCTCGAACACTCGCAAGCCCGCCCAGCCCTCCCCCTGGCTTCAGCCTGGGCGGCACCGGACCCCTGCGCTCCAGGATCCAACCGATGCCAAAGGCGACACCGCCAGACTGGACCATATTCTTCCAGACGGACTTCGAGGTGATGTTGCCCATGCGCCGAACCGTGAATGTCGTAGGGGCTCCCCCCACAAACTGGCTGCCCAGAAACCACATCTGTTTCTGCGCCGACCGCATGAACCCCACGCGGCTTCCATTGACAGTGACCTCGTACTCACCACGACGGACAAATGGAATCATGTCGTACCCCTGCTCGAGGCGAATTGGACGGGCTCGCCGCAGGTTTGCCTGATCACGGCGGCACTCCCTGATAATGCCGCCAGCGGCCGCAAATGTCACGCCCTGCAAGGCACCGGCGCACTGCGAGTCCGGCAAACATGACTCCAGCCGATGGATCTTGGGGCCACAGGGCAAGCTCCGCATGCAGCACACGGGCCACGGTGCGGGCCGCAGCGATGCGGAGCGGTCCATCGAATCCGAAGGCATCACGGACCGCACCCGAGACAACGGCGTCCACCACCATTCCGTCCGAGGTCGCCGCATCGCACGCATTCATCACAAGCACCTGAGCCAGGATCTCCGGCGCGATGCCTCCGCGCGGCTGCCCGCCCATCCCATGCATGTGCGCGTGCACCAGGTCAGCAGACAACGTGCCATCTGCAACCACTCGATCGGGCCAGGAACGAACCACCTCCGCTCGTTCCCGCTCCGCAAACGAGGGAACGCGCGTTGCGCCCCCCGGCGGCGCCGACACGAACGCCACCGTGTCGATGGTGGAGCGTGGATGCGCGTTCTTCCGTGCGGCCACACACCGAACCAAGTGGACCGGAACATCGTGCATGGGTGTCAGCAGCCGCTCCCAGCAGATCCGATCAGCTGCGGCCAGTCCCTCGGCATCGAGCGACTCGAGATGAACGCGAAGGATGAAGCTGTCGGCCGCGCTCGCCCCGCATGTGCCGCGGTCGAGAGCCTCGCGAACGGCCGACCCCTGCTCGAGTGCTCCCTCGATCGCGGCGCTTCGCGTCCCGAGCGACACGGCAAGCCCCCCGCCACCCATCGGCCCGACATGCAGGTCGATGGGAAGCAGTCGCCGGTGCCGCAGATCCACCGACCCCTCGCCGAACAGGGCGAGGATTTCGGCCGATCTCGCGGGGCGCCGATCAAGCAGCGCAACCCCCAGCTGCAACAGCTCCACCCGCAGCGGAAGACCCGCCAGAGAAGCGCCCAAGGCAGGATGGCCTGAGAGCCGCGCTCGCAGCACCGCCCACCGACCCGCCACACTCGGATCCGTTGCCAGCCCCAGGCGCACCAACAACGCATCGAGCATCTCGACGTACCATCCGGCGCGCTCGGAACGCCACGCATTGCCCGGCATCATGGCCCACTCCCCGGCGCATCGTGTGATGCACAACCCTAGCGGACGAAATTCCCCTCGCCCATCACAAACCGCAAGGTCCGGGCCATCAGTCGGGGAACACCCCCATTCAATATGCGTCTTTGCATCGTCCTCAAGCCCCGTAGGCGTCTGGCTATGGCAAAATTCCTTCGGAGGAAACCGATGCTGCCCAAGCGACTTCATGCGCGGATGGCGCGCGCGCGGGATCTCGACGACTCAGCCCGAAAGCTGCTGGCAGCACTCGAGGTCGACGCGGCCGAGGCCTTGCGGGCCTCACCAGTCCGCGCAGAGCAAACCACCACCGTGGCACGGTCCACCCTCGTTCTGCGCGACGGGCTGTCGGCTCGCGCGGTGGTGATCCATCCGCAGCCGTCTGGCCGGGAGGAAACGGGCGCGCTCATCTCGCGGAGTGCATGGACCTGGCTGCAGAGCCGCCTCTCGCCCTGCCTGGTGGATCCCGGAGTGGGCTCTGTGCGGAGCGTCAACGACCTCGAGCCGCGTGGTCTGGTCGCACCGCTTCAAGTGAGCGAGTCCACAGTGCGATTCCTCGACGCACAGCAAGGCACGCACCTTCTCGTGCTTCCACTTCTCGACAGCGACAGTGTGTTGCGCGGTGCTGTCTCCATCGCCCTTCGCAATCTCGCTTGCGTTGGCGCCGGGTTTCGCGGACTCGTCGACTGGTCGGCAAGCTGGACCGGCACCCTCCCCGCGGCCACCGAGCTCCTGCTGCGCCACGCACCCGTCGGTGCCGAGTCTGTCGATGCCGATGCTCTGCTACCGGTCATTGGCGCAGCCACTCGCCCCCTCTTCACCACCCTCCACCGTGTGGCTCGGTCGCGCACCACGGTGCTTCTGCAAGGTGAGCCGGGGGTGGGCAAGTCGCGCCTCGCCCGATGGGTCCATGCGATGTCCTCCCGACGCGATGGTCCCTTCGTGGCGGCACACTTGCATCAATTCACCCCCGAGTTGTTGCCAGGCGCACTGTTCGGCTGGAAAAAAGGTGCCCACTCCGGAGCCACAGCCGACCATCCAGGTCTGTTGGGCGAAGCGAGCAACGGCACGCTCTTTCTTGATGAAGTCGACCGCATGCCCATCTCCACCCAGGATCGGCTGCTTGAGCTGCTGGAGTCCAAGGTGTACCGGCCCCTGTCGGGCCGCGTGCAAAACGCCAATGTGCGCATCATCGTGGGCACCAACCGCGACCTCGAACAGCTGGCCGCCGAAGGGCAGTTCCGTCGCGACCTCCTCGACCGCATCGCCGATGTCGCGGTCATCCTGCCTCCCCTGCGGGAACGCCGCGACGAGATCGCTGCCTGGAGCCGCTACATGGCGCGGCATGCAGCACAAGACGACGGCTTCTCGGGCACCGTGGAGTGGGGGCCCGGCGCCCTCCAGCGCCTCGAGGCCCACCACTGGCCCCGCAACCTGCGCGGACTGCATCGATGTGTGCGCCGTGCGTGGATGCTCGCCGCCGATGGCTCGAGCGTGGACCCTGTAGTGATCGGTCTCGCTGCAGTCGAGCAAGCACTGGCACTGGGATTTGTGGGCTACATCCCGCCCACCGTGGCGGCGTCTCCCGGCCCCGAAGCCACCGAACCATCTGCTCCGCCCGACCTTCAAAGCGCCATACTCGCAGTCGCTGCGGCCTGGAATGAAGCCAATGATGCACGACCGGAGCCGCTTCCCTTCCACTGGGGCGAAGCGGTAGGGGCAGCGATCGTGCATGGTGCGATCCGACGTGCCGGCAATCGGGCGGCGGGCCTGCGAAGCCTGGGGCTGGGTTCGTGGGTGCGCAGTGGCAACAGCAAGAAGATCTCCGACCGCGCCACACGTGCCTGGACCCGGCTGCTGACGGACCTCGACACACTGCCCACCGATGGCTCCTCCAGCTGACCACCACCAGAGGTCGTACTTTCAGTACGGGTTGGAGACGTATTCTCCATACGACCCGTACGGAGAATACGTCCTTAATCCGTACTTTTGTTACGACCCTTCACGAAGGCCGGCCGATAATATCGATTTTGACGGGGTTTTGGAAACGGATGCAACATCCCCTTTGACTGGCATGACTTTCGCAACGTGACGCCCACACACCGGGAGTCTTCATGCGTACAGCAGCCCATGTTCCTGTTCACCCTGCTCCAACGGCCCCCGCCGCAGCTGCGATCGTGGAGCGCATGTTCGTCACGCATCGCGAGTCGGTGATGCAATACCTGCGGCCCCGATTTCCACGGGTATGCTCCGGGCAGATTGAAGATGCCGTTGGCGACGCATTCATCGACCTGCTCCGCCAGTGCGATGATGTAGAAGCAGCCTGGGCCAACGGCGGCGTCGAGCGCGTGGCTGGACTGCTTCGGGTCGTGGCCTGGCGCCAGCTCCGGGGACAGCGACGTCGCGCCCATGTCCGAAGCGAACAGGGCGTCGCGGATCTCTCGAGCATCCGCAGCAGCAACCCCGCCGGACAAAACCTCGGCGTGGCGCTCATCCACATCGAACGCGCCATCGATCGGGCCGTTCCGGCCGCCAACACTCGGCCGAGCATGCTTCCAACCGTTCGGGCAGCGCTCCTCGACAAGCTCGAGACCCATGACTCCGATGGCACCGTGGCGGCCCGACACGGGATCCGGCGGGAACACCTGAACCGCGCGAAGCGAGCACTGATGGAGGAGTTCGTGGGCCTGTGACGCCAGCACCCGTCGTTCAGCGGCTCGGAAGCGCAGACGCCGCTTCTGCCGCCTCCGCCAGCGAGAGGACCTCTCGGCGGGGAGCCATCGGCAGACCACTCTCCAAGGCAAGCTCCAGAGCATCGGCTGCGAGTGGGTCTTCGCGCGACGTGGCGAGCATCCCGAGCACCTGCGCAGCCACCGCCGGCAGGTAGGGACCGCTGGCTTCATCCAGGATGCGATCCACACTCGCTTCCACCCGATCTGCAGCGCGCGACCAGTCTGGATGGCCCGTTCGACATGCGAGCGCCGCAGCGAGCAGGTACCCCCCCAGGATTCCGGTGGTCTCGAACAACATCGCCGCCTCATGGGCCAGCTTTGCACTGGTGGCCAGGTCGCCCGACCGCCATGCTGCCGCAGCCTCGGTCAGTGTGGCGAGCGCGACACCCACGGGCGAGCTGGCCACCGAGATGGCCTCGAGTACGGGAAGGTCGGGCTCCGGTGCCGCATGGACTCGATAGACCGCCTCCCGGAGTTTCGCGGCGAGCCGTGCCACCGCGTGCGGATGGGCACCGGACTTGAGCCTCGCCGACGCTGCCCGCCCCACGGCTTCTGCTTGGTCTGGCCGGTCGAGGTGGAGCCAAACCGCCACAAGGTTGGATGCGGTCACAGCCGCCACATGATCGAACTGCCGTCGGGGCCATGCGGCTTCCAGCTGCACACGCGCTTCGCGGTAGCGACCCGCTCGGTAGGCCAGCAGCCCACGCCACGCCTGGATTCGCACCATCTGGTCGCGATCATCCGGGTCTTTTGCCGACTCCAGATCGTCGAGGACCGCCCGCGCGGCATCCAGACCCACCGCCAAAGCCACCCGAACCAACACCACACTACGGGCACGCCGTGCCACCATCCGACTCGGCACCGTGGTGGCTTTCAGCTCCCCAAAGACCATGGCCACGCCAGCACCGCGGGCTCGCAGAGCCGCGCCGAGCAACGCCATCCACCATCGGGCACAAGTGGGGTCTGCCGCCGTGATGCGGCCCAGCGTCACCCGCACATACCGGAGCAAAGCGGGGTCGAGAGCCTCAATCGTGGCCAGCCCGAGCACATCCAACCAGTCGACCGAGACTGGAACGTCGACCTTGACTCCACGCAGCAGACCCCACACCGCTCGACCCGGTGCACCGGCCTCAACGGTCTGCCACGCAGTCGTGGGCGACAGCGCCCCACCACTGAGCGCTTGCCAACGATTGAGT
>CAJWOS010000452.1 GCA_913044235.1 uncultured Pseudomonadota bacterium | reverse complement strand
CCGCGGGGCTCGGTCGCTCGCTGAGCGGCGCGAGCTCGCGCGCGTCGCTCGCCGACGGCGCGAGCGACGGCGAGGCGTACGCGCCGGGCGCGGCGCTGTCGTCGACGTCCTTGACGAGGTCCGCCATCGCGCCCGCCTGCGGTCCGCGCGGGTCGCGCCGCGCGGATCGTCGAAATAAAGACGCCGGCGGTCGCGAGCGACACCTCGCGCACAGCTGTCGCGCACTCTCACTCAATCCCTCACCCTCGAACTCACGCGCGCGCTCGTCGTTCGGAAATCGGTACGCGGCACAGATCTGCGAGGGCGGTCGCCGCTTCATCGACCACGAGCCGCGCTTCGCAGACATCGCCGGCCTTTTGGCCCTGGAGACCCAATGAGCGCTCCCCTTCGCACCACCCTGCGCCGCATCGTGGCCGAGCATCCGTCGGTGCATGTCCTTGGTGAGGCCATCGAGCTGTCTCCCGTCACGACCGGCCTCCTGGGCACTTACCCCGACCGCGTGCATCTGCTTCCTGCAGCCGACGCAACCCTCGTGGGCACTGCGGTTGGTATGGCGCTCACCGGTGCAAAGCCCATCGTGGCGCTGTCTGGTGGCCCTGCCCTGTGGGGCGCCCTGCAGCAGCTCGGCCAAGAAGCCGCATCGCTCACCGGCGCGGAGTACGCGGTTCCTGTAGTGGTGCGCGTGCCACTGGCCCCAGGAGAGCAAGCGCCGCTCGAGCTCCTGGCCAGCATCCCAGGCCTCACCGTCGCCGTCGCAGGCTCCGCAGAAGGCGCCGCCGAGCTGCTTGAGGCATCGCTGTCTGTGCGAGGTCCGGTTGTGCTTCTCGAACCAGCCGAAGCGATGGGACGCAAGGGCAGCGGTAGCGGAGTCGCCCTCGGCCGCGCCCACAAGCTCCGTGATGGCGACCATGTCAGCCTCCTCGCACTGGGAGCCGGTGTGGGTGCAGCGGTCCAGGCCGCAGACACCCTCGCTGCACAAGGTGTCTCTGCAGAGGTGGTCAACCTCCGCACGCTGTCTCCCCTCGACCACGACACCGTGGGCGCTTCGATCCGACATACGGGTCGGGCCGTGATCGTGGGAACATCTCTCGCCCCGCTGACCGCCGCCATCGAGGCCGCTTTTCTCCGGCTCGAGAGCCCCCCGAGAGCGGTGAAGTCCAACGTCGAGGCCATCGTATCGGCGGCCCAGTCTGCCATCACCTACTGAATCCATCCCCACTCCATCCACTCCAGCCGGCCCGCACCCCAAGCAGGGGCGCATCGCGCTCCACACCGTCCCGGTCTGCTGAACCCAGAGGTTTGCCATGTTCGTCTTTGAGTTGCCCGAAATCGGCGAAGGTGTCGTAGAGGGCGAGATCGTCCAGTGGCTCGTCAAGCCCGGCGAAGTCGTCGCCGTCGACCAGCCCGTCTGCGAGATCATGACCGACAAGGCCACCGTGGAAATCTCGAGCCCCAAGGCGGGCACCATCGCTGCGGTGTACGGCGAGCCCGGCGACGTCATCAAGGTTCACACCGCGCTCGTCGA
Source organism: uncultured Pseudomonadota bacterium (assembly GCA_913044235.1). Taxonomy (GTDB): domain Bacteria; phylum Myxococcota_A; class UBA796; order UBA796; family UBA2385; genus CAJWOS01. The sequence continues at coordinate 4,572 of CAJWOS010000452.1, read as the reverse complement.
CATCGACGACGGCGGCGCGGGCAGCGTTGCGCCCGCAGCCAAGCCGGCACCTGCCGCACCGGCAGCGCCAGCACCTGCCGCAGCCCCCGCACCGGCTGCACCACCCGCATCGGTCGCGGCACCGGCTCCAGCCGGCCCCGCATCCATTCCCGGCACAAGGAACAAGACCCTCGCAACTCCCGCTGTCCGCTCTCACGCGCGCGCACAAGAGGTCGACATCAACGCTGTGCCCGGCTCGGGTCGCAGCGGGCGGGTCACCCGCGCCGACATCGATGCCTTCGTGGCACAGCCGAGTGCCTTGAAGGCGCCACCGGCAATCACCATCCCCACACCCGGCCCCAGTCCAGCCGCGATCCCCGGCGACCAGCGCGTGAAGATTATCGGACTGCGTCGAAAGATCGCCGAAAAGATGGTCGAGTCCTACCGACGGATTCCCCACTTCTGCTACGTCGACGAAGTCGATGCGACCGCCCTCGTGGCGATGCGTCGAGAACTGAAGGGCATCGCTGGCGAGCAAGGTGCAAAGCTCACCTACTTGCCCTTCATCATGAAGGCGCTCGTAGCGGCATTCCGAAAGTTCCCCACCGTCAACGCGGTAATGGATGAGGCGGACAACACCCTGATTGTCCGGGGTGCAGTCAACATCGGCATCGCGACCGACACACCGGCCGGTCTGTACGTGCCCGTCATCAAGAACGTTCAGGCCAAGAGCATCCTTCAGCTCGCCGTGGAAATCCGAGAAGTGGTCGAGCGCACCCAGAATGGCACCGCCACGCTCGACGACTTCACCGGTGGTACCTTCACCATCACGAGCGTGGGAAACATCGGTGGCCGGTTCGCCACCCCCATCATCAACGCACCCGAGGTGGCCATCCTGGGCGTGAACCAGATCCACGATCGCCCAATGGTTGTCGACGGCGAAATCGTGGCGCGGAAGATGATGTACCTTTCACCATCCTTCGATCATCGCGTCATCGACGGTGCCGTGGCCGCACGCTTCGTGAGCGAGCTCAAGGCACTCCTCGAGACCCCCAACCGCCTCCTCCTGGAAGCCGTATGACCGCGACGGAAACCTTGCTGGCAGCCGATGCGGAGCTGGGCTCTCTTGGCCCCAAGCCCTTCCCCCTCCCGCTGGGGCCAATGGCCCCGGTGGTCGCCGGTGCATTCCGCGGCATGTCGAAAGGGGACTGGGTCTTCTCCGGCCCGAGAGGTCGTGTGGGCGCGGTCCTGCGCGGTTGTTCGGCTGCTCGACTCGTGGATCCCGGGGCAGGCGCACGGCCCTACAAGCTCGCTCCAGTGAGTGAGGCACCTGGGAACCGCGCTCTGCATGCCGTCGGCGCTGCACTGGCATCTGGTCGTCCCGCCTTGTGCCTGCTCGGTGCAGCAAGCGTGGCCTCTGGCGCCTTCCACGAAGCGCTCAACATCGGCGCCTTGACTGGTGCACGGGTGGTCTTCGTCGTCACGATGCAGGCGATCACCGACGATGCGCCCATCGGCCAGCAGCTGGCCGCCGACCCGGCCGCACTCGCGGCTGCCTGCGGCTGGCACACCTCAACTCCCCAGGCCACCGAAGACAGCGTCTTCGAGGCGGTCACCAAAGCTCGCAAGAGCCAGTCCCCAGCGCTCGTGCTCGTCCGACTGGCCTGACCCTGAACCCCCATTCCACGGACGCCCCGCAGCGTCCCACCCCCGGGGCCCACGGCCCCGACAGAGAGGAAGACATGGAGACCCGCGACTACCAGGCCGTCGTCATTGGCGCTGGCCCCGGCGGCTACCCCGCAGGCATCCGGCTCGCGCAGCTCGGCATCAAGACGCTCGTGATCGAGCGCGAATACTGGGGCGGTGTATGCCTCAACGTTGGCTGCATTCCGTCCAAGGCCCTGATCACCGCCAGCAAGAAGTACAAGGAAGTCCAGAATCTTGAGATTCTCGGCATCACCATCCCCGGCGCTCCCGTGCTCGACATGGGCAAGCTCCAGGAGTGGAAGAGCTCGATCGTCACCAAGCTCACCGGTGGCGTTTCTACGCTTCTCAAGGCAAACGGCGCCGACATGCTCTTCGGCGAAGCCAACATCACCAAGCCCGGTGAGGTTGAGGTCGAGACCGCTGATGGAAAAGTCTTGGTTCGAGCCCCGCACATCGTCATCGCCACCGGCTCGCGCCCCATCCAGATTCCCGGCTTCGCGTACGCCGACGATCGGGTGATGGACTCCACCAAGGCACTTGCCCTCGACACTGTTCCCGACGACCTCGTGGTCATCGGCGGCGGCTACATCGGCCTCGAGCTGGGCACCATGATGGCCAAGGTCGGCAGCAACGTGACCGTGGTCGAGATGCAAGGCAACGTGCTTCCCGGCTTCGACATGGACTGCGTCCGGCTCATCAAGCGTCGCCTGAAGAAGAACGGCATCAAGGTGCTCACCAACGCCAAGGCGCTGGGATGGGACGAAGGCGACGACAAGGCCATCGTGCGCATCGAGACCAAGAAGGGCGTGGAAGAGATCCCGGCCGACAAGATCCTGGTCACCGTTGGACGCTTCCCCAACTCGGAGCCCTTCAAGCACCTCAACCTCGAGATGGAAGGGCGACACATCAAGATTGACCGCCAGCAGCAGACCTCGGTGCCCGGCATCTACGCCATCGGCGACGTGGCCACCGGACTGATGCTCGCACACAAGGCCACCCATGAAGGTGAAGTGGTCGCCGAGGTCATCGCCGGTCACAAGACCTTTAACGATGCCCGCACGGTGCCCGCCGTGGTGTTCACCGACCCGGAGATCGCGACTGCCGGTCTCCAGGAACATGAAGCTCGCGAAGCCGGCTTCGACGTCAAGGTGGGCAAGTTCCCCTGGGCCGCAAACGGCCGGGCGCTCACCCAGCTCGAGACCGATGGATTCGTAAAGGTTGTGCTCGACGCGACCGACGACCGGGTTCTCGGCGTCACGATCATCGGTCCACACGCATCCGACCTCATCTCCGAGGCCACACTCGCGGTGGAAATGGATGCCGAAGCGCTCGACATCGGTCTGGCCATCCACCCCCACCCCACTCTGGGGGAAGCGGTGATGGAAGCTTCGAAGGCCGCACTGGGCGAAGCTGTGCACATCGTGAACCGCCGTTGATTGTTCGCTGGCACTGGATACCGCACAGTGGCGGTCTCCTCGCCCTGGTGCCCGACTCCATTCTGGAGTCGGTGCACCAGGGCGGTGTTGCTCTGCCCATCCGTGTGCCCAGCGGTGCCGCCGTCGTACGCCCGCTGCACCTCACCTTCCTGTCGAGCGCTAGCATGGCTCCACTCGCAGGGATGGTTGACCCCCAAGCGGTCCTGCCCCAGCTGCCCGCCATCGAGCGCATCGCATTCGAGCCCATCGTGCATGTGGCCGAGCGAGGGCCGCATCCAGAAAAGGATCTGCCGCTTGTCACCAAGCCCCGACGGACCGGATTCCTCGCTGTCGAATCCACCGCTCAGGCACAGTGCCATGCGGTGCTTTGCACGGTCGTGGCCGTTCTGGACCGCGCCAGTCGGTCGTACGGTGGGCCCTCGTTTGCCCATCCCGAGCCAGACCGCTTCTTCCACTTGAGCGTATGGAACAACCGAAATGGAGACACGAGAGGCAGCATCGGCAACATTCGGAGCAGCGACCGCACACCATGACTGGCGAGGGGTCCCGCAGTTGGACTACGCTCGTGGCATGCGTAGACTCCTTCCCATCCTCTTGCTCTCGGCATGCGACACGCCAGGGACCTTTGGCACCGACCTGTTCGGCACTCAAGACACCCTCGACCCCAACGAGGCCGCGATGATCGCCGACCTCGAGCGCGAGCCGGAGCTCGAGGCCACCACACCGCCCGAGCGAGAGCTGGCGAAAGTGCCCACTCTTCCTTCCAGCACTTGGATACAGGTCTTCGATCGCTCCGCCCGCATCGCACATCGCATCCACGACGACGGCCGCTATACCGTCCAATTCGGCGAGGGAGAGGCCCAGGAGATGCCCATCATCTCGCGCAGCGCTCCCGAGCGCCGCGAGCTGTCGGACGACGCACGCACACGAATTCTCGACGCCCTCGAAGCCGTCCGGTTCCCCTCCATGGCACCCCACATCACGGAGGTTGAACAGCCGCCTTCTGAAGGGGTCATGGTGGTGCAGCTGCACCCGATGGCCATCACGGTGCGCAACCCAGAAACCGGCATCGTCCATACGGTCCACGCCAAGGCCGATGTTCGTGTGGCAGAGACCTTCGGTCCGCTCTCGCCGCTCTGGCAGACCCTCGACGACGAAATCTTCGGACGCTGGCTCGAAGCCGCTGTCGCTGGAGCGGCCACCAGCCCACCCGGATGACCCTCGCGACAGGGCCCCAAAGGCCAAGACGCCGCCCTCCAAAACACCGCACCGCGGCCTGGGAATAGGCGGGTTCGCGCTCGTGTCCCCAAGCCGTTGCCAAGCGAGACGGAACCGCTTGCGAGGTGTTCGGTGTCGCCAGCGCGCCAAAGTCAGACGTCCTTCACCCGCGAACTGCACGCCCGGGCAGCAACCGTACCCGAGGCGGTCGATGCTGATGCGGTACTCCTCC
>CAJWOS010000451.1 GCA_913044235.1 uncultured Pseudomonadota bacterium | reverse complement strand
CGGTGTCGGTGTCGGTGTCGGTGTCGGTGTCGGTGTCTGCATCCGCATCTGCTTCCTCCGTGGACTCCTTGGCGCGGCATGCCATCGACAGTCCGAGCACGGTCACGAGGAGAAGGAAGCGGCTGCGTGGGTGGGATTCATACATGGATGTCTCAGCGGAGGCGGGTTGTGGGCTATTGGACGTAGGACCGTTGTGACCGTAGTGTGCGCAGCGGATTCCTGGCAAGGGATCCGTGGAAGCGTGTCTGACCAGACCCGCTACCGGTGTGCCCCGGTCGAGCGACGAGCACCTTCGGTCGAGGGGCGCTTCGGACAAACCATGCGCATGGTGGCCAAGCGCTGAACGCACGCTGGGCCTGCGTGCGAGGTCGGTCTCAGCCCGTGGGAAACGAAAAGCTGTCCGTGGTTTCGCCGTCTTCGTTGATGCGGTTCACAAATACCGAACCCGCGTCGACAATCAGTTCTACACATCCGTGGGTGCGCTCGGCGACTTGGCGCAGGTCGGACTCACCAGGACGGAGTTCCTCGACTTCTTCGAATGCTTCTTCGAGGTCGTAGGTGAGCGCTCCGCCACCGCCATCGACCACATAGTGAATGCCATCGACGACGAAGCGCTCGTATCCGTGCACATGTCCGGAGAAGACGATCTGTACGCCATGACGAACTGCGAGCTCGTGGATCGTGTCTCGCAGGGTGGTATCGGAGCGCCAGTGCTTCGAGAGCGAGTAGGTCGGGCGGTGGAAGGCGATGATGGGAATGAGACCCTCCGCGACTGCAGCGCTCAGCGCACTGTCGGCCCACGCGGCTTGTGCGCCAGCGGGGTCGGTCAGGTCGCCGGACTCGGAGTCGAGCATCAGGATGTGCACGGGACCGTAGGTGAAAGCGTGCCAGCGCTCGTCGCTGCTGCCTTGGCCCGAGAACAGCCGGTCATACATCTGGCTGGTCTCCACGTCCCCGTCGAACTCGTGGTTTCCGATACACACCTGAAAGACTGTGGACCGCAGCAGCGGCGCGAGGTTTGCGAACATCGAGGTCCAGGTGTCGGTGGGACTGCTGCTGTACTGAAAGTCTCCGCCGTGCAGGAGCAGGTCTGGTGCCATCAGGAGGGCGTTGGCCGCGACACTCTCGCTCTTTGGATACATCGTGTCTGCAATCCAGCACACGGTGATGGGGTCGGAGGGAGCGGGGTTCGGTCGGCAGGAACCGGCGGGCAGGCCGGTCACCTGCACCTCCCATTCCAGGGTGGCGCCCGTTGGAATCCCGTCGATGATGATGTCGTGGAGGGTGTACTCGCCGGGGAGATCTTCTTCGGTGGGGGCGTCTTCATAGCCCCAGGCCCACGCCACGTTGGTGGTGCTCGTGGTGGTCACGAGCTCGCTGCGGGTGTCGTCGACGTGAATAACCACCGGGACGGCCACATCTTCGAAGGTCTCGAAGCGCAGCCGGACGGTTCCTGGCCCGAGGATGGTGACCCATGGTCCCTTGCTCACGGTCGCCTCGACCAGCTCAGCCTCCGGCGGAGACTCGACAAGCGGCTTCGGATCCTCGGCGCCTCCACATCCTCCGAGAGCAGAGGGCAGCGCCACGCTGCTGGCCGACAGGTGCAGGAAGGCACGTCGATTCATAGCGACTTCTCCGATGAGTGGGCCGAGGCGCAGTGGGTCTCGTCCTGGGCGATCCATGGCGGCAGTGCGTCGGGGTGTGGGCGCGATGGCCCGTTCACCGGCCGAAGTCCCAGAGCGGAAGCGGTCGAAGCATCGACGAAGGCGTCCAAGACTGGCGGATGGCTCTGCACACTCATGGCGTACCCTGGAGCGGTGGATGGGGCGAGCAGAGGCCTCCACGAAGCCCGTGCTCCATCCATCGGCTCCCCCTCGACTCACCGGCAGGGGATCTCTTCCACGACCTCCTCACACACCGGGACATCGCAGCCCTGGAAGGTGGTGCCGTCGGGGCAGGTCCATCGCGTGGTCTCCCCGAGCGGAAACGCCGAGCCGACTGCATCTGCCGTCGACCACATGATGTTGCCTTCGTAGTCTGCGGCAATCATGTCCTCGTCGGTCTGGAGGCTGCCACTCTCGAAGGGACCGGCCACTTCGGCACCGAATGCCGCGATGCTTCCTGCGTTGTAGCCCTCGATGTCGATGCGGTGATTGCCCGCGTCGAGAGCCATGGACTCCATCCACCAGTACTTGAAGTTGTGCATGTCCTCGCCGGTCTGCTCGTGCAGGCGCTCGCCGTCAACCGAAAGGCGCACACGGTTGTCTCCGGCGAAACCGACGAGGTAGTCGCCGGGCTCTTCCACGTCGAGACAGACCGTGAAGCCGATCCAGGTGTCGATGGGGTCATGGCCCGCCGTGGAGGCTCCGGGGTACTCGCATCCCCACACGCCCACCTCGTTGAGTCGGCCGTGCAGGTCGGAGTCATTCTGTCCCCAGTATTCGTTCTTCACATTGGTTCCGTCGGGGTACATGGCGCCGTAGGCGCCGTAGGTGCGGAAGGGCTCGATGGGGCAGACCTCCACCACTTCTCCCCGAGGGGTGGCGGGAAAGGTCTCGGTACGCACACACGACCCACCGTCATCACTGACCGTGTACGACTCCGGACAGTCGCAGCTTCCCACGAACACTTCTCCGTCGCCTGACTCGTCGGTCGTTCCCGTGTCGTCGAAGTTCACAGTTCCATCCTCGATGTTGTCGAGGTCGATGCGTTCTTCAGGTGCAGACTCGAGCTCCTTTTCGGAGTTCATGTGGTAGTCCAGACAACCGGGGGCGAGCAGGCCAACGAGGAAGAGACAACGGGTACGCATCGGGGACTCCAGTGGTCGAAGTGCAGGCTGCAGTGCTTGCATGCATCTTCTTTAGGAGCGCTTTGTGCTGCGCAGTGTTGTAGGTTTGCTGCATCGCTCCTGGGCCGAGGTGTCGTCGGCACTCCCCCGCATGTGGGATTCGTTGGAGGGGCGGCGCGCAGTGGCCCTGGGTGCTTTTGCGGAAGGCCGGTGGTTCGACTCAAAGCGACGCGGTCGAGGTGATTGGAGCGACCCGATTCAGGGCTCGCTCTTGCCGTCCAGGTAGCCGATCTGTTCGAGCTGTCGGCGTTCCGGTGGGGAAAGTGGCTCGGATGGCATCGATGCGGTTCGCCAAGGATGCGCTTGCGCAAGAGTCTGCCAGGTATCGGTACACTGGCTCAGCACGGCAGGATGGGCGTTCTTCTGGTCGGTCTGTGAGCCGTCCTGGTCCCCCATCCGTGGCTGCAGCTCGAGCAAACCGCCCGTGGAGTCGGTCACACAGAGCCAGTCGTCGAACCAAACGGCATCCAGATCGACCCCCTGAAACCGCGTCCAGGCACCCATGGTGCGCTTCTCGGCCGGTGCGCCTCGCATTTGTGGTACCAGGCTCTGCCCGTCCATTGCTGCGAGTGCAGGGGTCTGGGTAAGCTCGAGCACGGTCGACGGGACGTCGACCAGTCCCACATCATCGGGCACGTCTTGCAGACCAGCCACAGCCGTACCCCAGAAGGCGAGCGGCACGTGCAGGTTCGACCGGTACAAGACCAGTCCGTGCCCACCGCTTCCCGGCACCGACGGGTGGCTGCCGAGTCCTTCACCATGGTCGCTCAGAAAGACCACGACGCCGTTGTTCCAGCCCGACGTCGCGGACAGACGCTGCAGGAAGGCATCGGCTTGGTCGGCCGCGGTCCGCACCGCATCGTCGTATTCCCCGAACGGAGCGCCGTAGTGTCCTCGCAAGTCTGGCCGGGTGAGGATGCCCTCGGGGCCTCGCGCATACTCGTGCACCTCCATCACATCCACGAAGAGGAAGACCGGATCATTCGGGTGGGCCTCGGCACAGTCCAGGGCGGCTTGATAGACCGCGGGTCCGGTGGGGAGGTGCTCGGTGTGGGTGCTGGGCTGGCGCTTGTCTTCCTGCATCCATGGAAAGACCACCGTGCTGTCTGAATAGCGCTGGAAGCCGCGGTCAAATCCGAAGCGGGCGTTCAGGTTTGGGTTGGCCGTGGCCCCACAGGTGACGTAGCCCTGTGCGGCAAGCGTCTCGGCGAGGGTTGGGAGCTCTGCGGGCAGTCCATGAGAGGCTTCGTCTGTGATTCCGAGATGTGGTGGCAAGCGTCCGGTCAACAGTGTGCCGACGGAGGGCCGGGTCCAGCTGGATGGTGCCCACGCCCTTGCGAAGCGCACCCCCTGCGCCACCCGTCGGTCCAGGCGCTCGCTGCTGTCGCGGGGCCAGCCCCATGCTCCGACCCGGTCGGCGCGCAGGGTGTCCACCAGCAGGATCAACACATCGGGTCGCTGGTCGACTGGTGCGGAAGCGCCGGCACATGCCGTCGTTGTGGCGAGCAGCCACGCGGGGATGGTTCGAGACACGCTGCAGGATGGCACATCTGGCGCGAGAACGCGTGGACCGGCTTACCGCGGTCGCAAAAGTCTCGGCTGGAGCGTGCCGGCGAGGGGTGGTCTCCTGCGACTGTTGGGGTGCATGCCCTTTGCGCAATCACCCCGAGGGCCCTGCTCGGTGGGCACATCCGCTACCCGTCTACCGGCTCCGAGGCCTCGGCTGCGTCGGCCATCAGGCGCAGAAAGAGCGCATCCAGCATGGCCTGCGAGGCCTTGTAGTGCAGAGAGGTGGTGGGCTTGGCGAAGATATCGCCGGTGCGACAGTATGCGCGTACCGGGTCGAGTCCGATGAAGGGCGCGGCCCAGAGGTGCTTGTAGCCGGGCAGGCAATCGGTCAGTGCCGCCATCATGAGGCTTCGAATCGTGGGGTGCCGATCGATGTCTTCGGAGGATGTGCCCGCCACGTGGCCCAGCACGAACATGGGGTTGTCGTTTTCGGCAAGCGCCATCGCGTCGGCCGAAGGGTAGATGCGACCATCTGGGCCATAGATGCGGGCGTTGAAGCCGGTCGAGCGGGGCGTGCACAGGAGCATGTGCCCCGCGATGTTGCCATCTCTCGCCCGGGACATGAGCGCCTCTACCTGCGCTTCCTGCATGTCGCTGCGCGTGTCGAGCGCCGCAAGCAGCTCGGTGAAGAAGGTTCCATAGGCCTGGGGATCGATGGCGTCTGGACCATCGAGGATGGGCTGGACCTGGAAGGCTCGCACTCCGGCCGAGTGCAGACCGGAGACCATGCGCTCTGCTGCACCGATGGCGGCTCGACCCACGTGGACCCGCGCGCTCGCTGCTGGACCGGGGAGGACTGCGAGCTGCGAGACCATCGCGGCATGGCTTGGAGCCCCCGACACGTGCCGCTGCGCATCGTGCACCCCTGGGTCGCCATCGAAGGGAACCTGGATTCGAAGACCCGCTGCGCTCAGAGTCTCGAGCTGACCTGCGCTGAGGCCAGCCAGTTGGCTGTGGAGCTCTACGGTTCGGGCCCGCTTCTCATACTGGTTCTTGGTCTTCAGCAGCTCGTGGATGAAGGAGACGAGAGCCGGATTCAGGGGTTCGGGGCCTTGAATCAGTGCCACGGTGAGTGTGGACGCACTGCCGGTGAACAGGTGGTCGACGATGGCCTTTGCCTGCTCCATCGAGAGGATGCCGGCAGGCGTAGACAGGTGGATGTGGTGGCGGGTGGCACCAGACAACAGGAACTGCCGAGCCTTGCGCACCTGTGCTGCGTGGGCGTCGAGGTCGAGACCTGCCCGCACGAAGCCCTTGTCGGCGAGTGCTTCCCAGGTGGGGTCGCCCTCTGTGAGGTGGCCCGCCAGGAAGCGGTCGAAGGTGTCCGGCTCCAGGGTGTGCCACGCCCCGGTGTCGGTGGTGAGGATGATGCGTCCCCCCAGCCGACCGAACCGGAACCAGTTCAGCTTTTCGACCCGCGGGGAGGATCGAACCACAGGGATGGTGTGGGAACCGCGCATGGGAATCCTGATCTCCGGGCTCCAAGGCGACGGAAGCCCACCGGCAGTGTAGCTGGTTCGACCCGCCGTGTTGGGAACGACGACGGGACACCTCGACCCGCGATCGATGGGTGGTCAGGATGGGGCGGTCCCCTGGCTCAAATGCTCGGCCCGGACAGGATGTCGATGAGTCGGTGCCGATCGCGAAGCCTTCGCGTGAAGACCCAGTGCACGAAGTCGGGACAG
>CAJWOS010000450.1 GCA_913044235.1 uncultured Pseudomonadota bacterium | reverse complement strand
CGTGGGCGTGGCGAGCCCGACTCCACCGGCGATCACCGTCTCCAAGGATTCGATGTCCGCCCGAAGACCCTGCAAGCCGAACTCCAGTCCGATTCCGCTGGTGGAAAAGAACCGAGTGTTGGTTCGAACCAGCGCCGAATGTGACGCGTCGATCACCACCGCAGCCTCGACCCGTCGTGCATCCGGGACCAATCCGACCTTCACCACCCGTCCGACCGCGACTCCCCGGTAATGAACGATGCCACCGATCCGGAGTCCCATGCGATCCGTCGCCTCGAGCACGATCTTCAAATCGTCTTCACTCACTCCGAGGAGCGCCGGGGGCTCCGCGAGACCCACGAACGGGCCACCACTGAGTCCACCGACGCCCGGATCGACGTGGCTCTGCACGCACCTGGCGGGGTGGTGTGGGTGGCGGATGTGTTCAACGGCGCCTGGACCGCTTCAGTGTCTCCACCGGGAACCGACGGACTGGATACAGGTCTACAGTCGGCACTGGCCGCGCGCCCCGTTGCATGTGGCTGTACCAGTACGCCTGTTCCTCCATCCTTGATTCTGGGATGGATCTGGATGGGCTGGCTTCGGAGACGAGACCCATGAACCGTGTACTGCACTGTGCGTCCCTTTTGGTCGGCTTGACCGTGACCGGGTGTGACCGCGACGACCTCTACGGCGAGAGTACCTTTTCGCAAAATGTGGCGCAGGCGTATGCCGAGTGCGACGCAGGCGAGATCAAGTTCCTCACCGGTAAGCATGCCATCCATCTCGGCTTCAAGCCGTGTGGCTCCAACAAATTCGCCGCCGCCACCTGGTCGCCCGACGGTACCTTGCTGTACTTTCAGCTCACCCACGGCGGACACATCCTGGTGGGCGAGACCGGAGACGTAGAGACCATCCCCACGGAAACACCCGTGGGACCAGCCACCTGGATCCGCGACAACTACCTTGTGCTGCCCTTGGCGCCGAGTGGGAGTGTGGAGTTTGGCGCAAGTGAAGAAGAGGCTCACAAGCGGGCGGCCGACGCCGCGGGCTCCTGGCGCTTGGCTCTGTACGACCGCGGAAGCTCCGCACTGGAGCTGGTCGACCTGCCCGTCGTGGCTCCTCGCGACCTGCAGCACAGCGGCGTGGGTACTCAGATGGCCATGACGGCTCTGGGAGATGATGGCGTACGACGCGCTTGGACGTTTGACCCCCTCACGGGTGAGACCACACGACTGCTCCCCTGGTGGGAAGGTGCTGTGGAGAGCCTCGACGTGGCCGGCGAGCTCGTGTCGTTCAAAGACGGCTCCGATGTGACCATCCGCCGCCGCGACGATGGAACGGAACTCGCAAACATACCGGGTGCCAACCGGGCAGTCCTTCATCCCAAAGGCCGCTACGCCATGGTCGAGGTGGACGGCACTCCAATTTCACTCTTCGTACAAGAAGGCTGGCGCGAGCTCGAGCCCGAACGGGAAGCTCGCGAACAGGCCCGTCAAAAGAAGTGGATGGAAAACCTTCCCGAGTGGGCACCGCGCGAAGCCACGCCCCCGGAGCTGCACCTGCTCGACCTGCAGAAACAGGAACGCACCAAGATCACTGCATACTACGGCAAGCAGTTTGAGTGGCTTCCGCGCGAAGACTATTGGTGCTCCATGCTGCTGTGGGGAGTCGAAGGGAAGCAGCTGCATTCCAACGTGGGCTACCTCAACATCCGCGAGCGCATCCGAATGCTGGACGGCGGCGAAGTGCCTTACGGGATGGAGCGCGTGGACTGGACGACTGGTGCTTCCGTATCAAAAGTGACTGGTTCACCCGCTGATGTATCGCCAGAGACAGGGAAAGCGTCCGATACGGAGCCCAAAAGCCCAGATTCACGCGAAAAATAGTTGGCACGGTCTGTGCATAGATTCCTCACGTTCCCTCGGAGGCAGCATGCACACCAAGCCCGCACAACAGATTTCCCCGCTCCCATCCCCAGCCAGCAGCGGCGGCGCCGCGCCAAAGATGAGCCGCAACGAGCTCATCCTCAAGTACTACCCGATGGTTCGTCGAGTGGCTTACCGGATGGCCAAGCGCTACCCCCGCTGCGTTGACGCTGACGACCTCGTCCACATCGGCACTCTTGGGCTGATCGACGCGGTCGACCGCTTTGAGAGCAACCGCTTCGATACCTTCGACGCATACGCCCGTCTGCGGGTGCAGGGCGCTATCGTCGACGAAATGCGAAAGAACGACTGGGTTCCCCGCTCCGTTCGTGATCGTGCCAATCGAATCGACCGCGCGCGCAAGGAACTTTCCGGCCAGCTGGACCGCAAGCCCACTCTCGCCGAGCTCGCAGACTTCATGGGCGTGGACGAGGCGCGTATGGTGCAGTTGATCGAAACGGCCGATGTACGGACCCTCGTGAGCACTGAAGAGGGCGACGACGACGGAAACTCGGTGGGAGACACGATTGCATCGGAAGGCGAAGGCCTTGAAGCCTCCGTGGCCCGCCAAGACACCAACAGCGCAGTTCGGGGCGTCTTGGCCGAGTCGCTCAGCGAGCGCGACCAGCTCATCATCCGGATGTACTATTACGAAGACGCCACCTTCCGTGATATCGCGAACTACCTCGGTGTGACCGAGTCTCGTGTGAGTCAGCTGCACTCTCGCATCAAGCGGCGGCTCGCAGAGCCCCTGGCCTCGTTTTCGTCCTGACCATCGCTTGGCGGCCTCGCCCCAAGCACCGATCGGTGTGCACCTCCTGCCACTGCAGGGTGCTCAGCCTTTCGGGGTCAGGCATGCTCGGAGGTCTTCAGCCACATCGGGTGCGAAGGCAACGCCATCGGGCTTCGGCGTTCCGCACCGCTCTTGGCCATTGAGCATCACGCACGGGGACAGCAAGCGGCCATCGGGCGGCGGCTTGCCTGCGATTGGGAACACGCAGTGCCGTGCACCGGAAAACGACTCGAGGGCCACGTCAAAGCTGGCGATGCGGATGTCGAACCGACTCGCCACATCCGCACGGTAGGCAGCGAGGGCTTGTGTGAGCGGCGCGAGGCTTTGCAGCGGCACCTGGGAACCGCTTCCAAGCGCCGGCGTCACCAGAGTATCCGGCAGAATCCGCAGTCGAATCGTGCCGGCAAATGCTTCCTGGTCCCAGCGTATGTGAATGTTGACGGGACCATTCGCGACCCCCGCCAAGCCATTCGAGAGCTCGGTGAGCGGTTCGGAGTGTGAAAAGAAAGACCGATATAGATCGCTGATATTGTCCCACACGAGGACGACTTGGGGCGTCTCCCCTACCATGGGCACAGCCGCTGCGGGTTGGGCCACAGCGGGAGAAGCTGTATTGGAGCGAACCGCTTCCGCTTCCGCTTGCGCTTCTGCTGCCGCAATGGCTGTGGCCCGGTCGGGCTCCGGGGCAACCTCGGCCTCAGGCGTTCCCCCCGAGCAACCAGACCACCCTCCGAGTGAGGCCATCAACACGACGCCCCACGCTGGCCTTCGAATGCGGGGCAGCATCAGCCCAGCAGCCCATGGCGCTTTTTCACTTCACGAACCGCGCGCTGAAGTGCGACCTCGTAGTCGACTGTACCTTCTCGCACGTTCTTGATCTTGGTCTTCGCCTCTTCGCGCAGCGCCGCTTCATCAACATCGTGCTCGCGGAGAATCTCAAGGATGGCCTTGTAGATCACCGAGTCATCTTCGTACACCTCTTCCACGAAGTTGGAGATCATGAAGCCCTCCACCATCTGCCGAGCGAGGAAACGATCGACATCATCACCCAGAGGGTGCCCCCACTGCTCCGCCATCTGGGCGCGAGTGCGTCCGTAGCGGTTGTACGGAATGTTGTGGTTGGCCATCCGGTCCTTCACCGCCGAGCGCAGCTGGGCGTCCCGCTTCAGGAACGCTTCCATGATTGCGACGAGATCCTTTTCGGCTTCTTCGCGGTTGTCGGCGAGAACCTCGATGGCTCCGGACTCGTTGAGCCGTGCGATGACGACGTTCGCGATGGCAGGCACGCGGGCTCGATACAGTCTCATGGCCACTCCTACGCCGGACGAAACATACCCGGCATCTTTGCGCCGTTCGTAGCCTGCGTCGGGTCGGATGGCGACCGGTCTGTCCGAACCATTACTCGAAGTCCACGAGCTCCGTCGCTTCAAAGGGGCCCTCAATGGTGCAACTGGGCTCGTTCGGCACCGTCGCCACCACCGAGATCTCTCCATCGAGCGCTGACTGCGAGCCGTCACCGGGATCGGTCGGCGCAATACCCGCAGTCCCCGTGCCTGTGACGGAAAGCTCGGCACCGTTGACCGACAACGGACCCGAAAATCGGAAGCTGCCATCGCTTTCGATCCGACCACCGAACATCACGTTTTCGCCAAAGTCGAACACAAGGTCATTGCCAGCACCGGAGACGTCCAGCGGTCCGCGCGCCCAGCTGTCGAGCCATGCCGGCTCGTTTTCGCAGCCCGCAACGCCGATGACGGACACGTTGTAGCGACCCGCGATGTCGGGTGAGTACCCTGCATCTGTACCGGAGTCAGACTTGTCGCCACCACAGGCCACTCCGATAGCCAGGAGCATCCACATGGGGAGTGGGCCAAATCGTACGGTGTTCATAGTCCTGCGTGTCCTGCTGCTTGCTCGATCGCACTCGGGTCAATGGGAGCAGGTCGCACTCCTGGAACCATGGCAACCACCCGGTCGGCACGCGGGATGAAGCCTTCGGCCACCTTGCTCTTGAGAAAGGCCACGTACGCCTCTCCCAGCGCACCTTGATGGGTGTAGGCGTCTCGGAGCAGCGCACCATCCGGCAGACCGAACGTGTGAGAGTCGTCGTTGTGAAGCACCACGTAGCCCCGCAGCAGACGCACGAGCTCGCGCACCATCGCGCCGTCGGCCATCGCTTCCGAGGGCGCCGGATCGGGCATGGTCCCGCCATCCATCAAGCGTGGGTTCTCCGACATCCGCTCATCGAAAAACCCAGTCTCTTCTGAAGGGTCCCGGTACGGATCGCTCTCTTCACCGGCCTCTTCCCCCTGCAGCGAAAAGCCCGCAACCCCCACGAGCTCCATCTCCCCCTGGTACGTGGAGTGGAGCATGGAGATGTTGCCCGTGTCGGTTTCCTTTCCAGGACCGAAGGCCGAGTCTTCCTTTTCGAGCCCGTGGCTCACGGAATCGGCCTGAGCCTCAAACGGATCAGTCGCGGTCACCTCGCCGAGAAGTCCAGTCCCGTGATTGGAGTCGTGTGTTTCGTTGAGGAAGTCTGCTGCCGAAGCGCCTGGGGATTCATCTTCGTCGTCATCCAAGATCATCATTGGAGGCGCGGGCCCACGGTTGGGCGCTTCGGACGCCACGGGAGACGCCAGGTCTCCGTCTGGCTCATCGACCATCATCATCGGAGGCGCCACCACTGGGGGGAAATCAGTAGTCGCAGCCTCCTCAGGGATGCTGTCTTCGTCGTCCAGCATCATCGGGGCTGCCACTGCAGGCTGCGCTTCGCCTTCCTCCACCGAAAAACTGCCATTCGTAGCGTCGCGCCCGCCTCCGTTGACGCCGAATCCAAAGCTGTCGCTCGGACCGAGCGAGTCGGGCCCCTTGCCACCGAAGCGTTCGGGTGCAGCGCTGCTTTCACCGGAATCGTCCGATGTGCTGCCGGCTGCAGGCCGCGCACGTAGAGGCTGTTGTCCACCACCGTCGAGGAACGACACCGACGGCTCGTCCATTTCCCCATCGTATCCAGTGTCGTGCCCTCCCGAACGCTCCGACACGGACGACGCTGACGAGTGCGCCGAAGGCATACCGGCGCCGAGCGTGCCATGCGATGCGGCTCGCCGCTTCCGGGTGCTGCTGCGGAGTGAAGCCGCCGACTTGTCACTGCCGTGCCACTCCCGGAAGTCTCTCCCAGTCAGAACGCGAATCTCAGCAGCACCGGAACCACCGGAACCGTCCAGCAACAGGGATGCAGCCACCAGTTCGTCGCCCATTTCCCACCAACCAGACACCGGGGCAAGGGCAAAGTCCTCGGACACCCCTCCACACATGCCGCCTTCGCCGCGCACATGGACGGGCCGGTTGCGTCGACGCGTCCGGTCGAGCACGGTGCGCACGAACGCTGCAGAAGCGATGATGCCCTC
>CAJWOS010000449.1 GCA_913044235.1 uncultured Pseudomonadota bacterium | reverse complement strand
GGGCGAGCCACTGGAGAACCTCTTCGGCCCCATGATGCGCGTCGAGCACGGCTCGGTCGGGAAGATCCTCGGTATGGCGTGCCCGCAGCAGAGCGCGAATGCCTTCGGTCGCCGCGGGTGCTTCAGGAACCGGAGCGGGCTCGGAAAGCGTGGGGCGTGGTGCGGGCGCGGAAAGCGTTGCGACCGGCGTTGCCACCGGTTCGGTCGCAAGTGCGGCGGAGAGTGCTGCAGCGGTGGTCAGGAGCATGGACATGGGCACTTCCAGGGAGAAGTGAGGGGGGCGAAGCAATGACGCATCACCCGGCAAACGATTCGAACGCAGGTCTCAGCGAGACACGACGCTTTGGGACAGCACCAGGGCCTGTTCGGTGCTTACGCGGTCTTGCGTGAAGTTTCCCGCCACCCAGAACATGAAGTTCCGACCGTCATAGTCGGCACATTCTTCTGCGGTGTACTCCCCGTCACGGTTGGTATCGGCGCTGCGTGGACAGTCCGGGGTGTCGGCCAGCGACTCCGTGGTGCTGCCGTCATCTTCGGTGGTGTGAAACAGGCCTACCTGATGGCCCACCTCGTGTGCCATGGTCTCTCCCATGGTGGTCACGTCGAGGGTGCCGTTCGCGAGCCGATGGCCGTCGAGCGCCACAATGACGCCCGCGCCATCGATCCCGAGCACGCCCAGGGGACCGGGAATTCCACCCGCTTCGCCCAAGGTGCCTGGTTCGTCGGCGTAGTCGTCGATGATGAACAGGTTGACGGCTTGGGGATGGGCGCCAGGCAGTGCGGTGCGCCGGAGTGCGTTGCTGTCGGCGTAGTACAGCAGGCTGCTGCCATCGAGCTCGTATAGAGCGATGTCGCCGACGGCGGGGCCGCCGCCACCCACCCAGACTTGGTCCATCCGGTCGAGCGTGGCATCCAGCTCCGCCTGCGACAAGCCCGCGCCGCCCACCACCACGAGGTTGATGTCGATCTGGCCAGCGCCCACATCGCCATGCTTGGTGACGAGGTGCAGGGTGCCGGTCTCACCACCGCGGTTTTCGAGCACGGCCGGCTGAACGAACAAGCATCCACCGCCATCCGGTACCGTGCTGGCGCCGATGGGCATCGCGATGCCGCCTCCCTCCATGCCCCAGTGGTAATAGGGCTCCGACCACCAGGCGCCATCGGTTTCGTCGCGTCGGGCCGCGTCGATCCAGATCTGGTCGTCGAGTCCCCAGAGCGCAAAGCCAACCGAGTCTCCCGGACTGTCCACGGCGGCTGCGATGCCTGAGATGTCTGCACCCAGACCGAAGGTGAAGATGGGCCCGACCCGGAGCAGTGTGTTCGGGTCGTACTCGAAGGTGAAGTCGACGGCCTCCACCGCGAATCCATCGGTCTGCGAGCGATCGATGCTCTCGACATCACAAGCGGGTGGCTCTCGAGGCATGCCGTCCCAGCCAGACTTGCCGCCCCGTCCGTTCTCGCCGCAAGCACTCAGGATCAGTATGGTGGCAAATGGTTGGGCGAAGCGGATCATCGAGCCTCCAGACCCATTGTATGCCGGATCATGTCGGTTCTCTGGGCCAGGCAAGATGCCAGCGGCGATGACGACGGGCCGACCCGTGCATCATGGCATGGCGCCTGCGCTTGACCCGGTATTCAGCCGGGACTGGGAGCCGTTCCGGTGAGCAGATCGCCCCGTTGCATGGCCTCGAGCAGCCCGTCGAGTGTATCGAACACCATGATGAAGCGATTTTTGTGGCAGAACCGAGCGCCGGTCACACCGGTCACCTCGACCAGGGCGTCGTCAACCAAGCCAGCCCATTCGAGGGGAAGTGATTTCTTCTGGTCGAAGCTGCCCATCCGGGGCGGGATCGCGAGCGTGCGCCAAGACCCATCTGGACCGGGAGCGATCACGAACTCGGTGGGGTGGACTTCGCCACCCAGCTCGAAATAGGCTGGCTTCCATCGTACGTATGGATTCAAGAACAGAGTGTTGCTTTGCCGAGCCTCCGCGTCTCGGAGTGCATCATGGACCACCTTTCGGGCGGCCGCCTCTTCGGCAAACCCATCCGCGATGCCCTGGACGAAGTGCGCGGCCATTTCTCCTGCGCGTGCAAAGGCGGCGTCGAAGCCATTGAGATCCTTGGAGCCGCGATTGTACGCCTCGACCATTGATGCGAAGCAAGGCACCACGGGGTCGGGCTCCCGACGGCCATTGTCGACATCATCGACGTAGGTGCACACGCGCTTGCGGATTCGTTTCGCGAGCGGCTCTTCGACCTTTCCAGATGCCTCCAGCCAGTTGAGGACCATGCCCGCCGAGGACAGCGGCCCCTGGTAGCTGTTCTGGTGGTGGTCGAAGCGTCCGGCGTCGGGGTCGTAGATGCCGCCGACGTCGAACACGATGTCGGCCGCATCGAGACGTTGGGCATCGCGTGTACGAACCAGGGTGGCCTTTGGATCGACGAAAACCTGAATTAGCCCCCAGGCCAGAACGTCGTCGGCGTGAAAGGGACCGGAGTGTGTGGCGGCTGCGGTGGCCATTTCAACCTCCCATGTAGAGTGTGGCATGTGAGCGTCGACCAAGAAGACTGACAGTACTAGCCAATCCAGCACCGAGGTGCCAAGTCTCCTCGTTGCTTCGAGCGGACAACTGAGCGAAGGTAGGGGACCGAGTGCAGGGTATCGTGCCCTCAGCACGCAAATCCTCGAGGACTCAGCCTGATGCTGCGTATGGACGGATTCACCTTCAAAGCCGCCGCCTCCCCGGAGGAGGCAGTGCGCTTGTGGCATCACCACGAAGGCGCCGCGTACATCGCGGGAGGCACCGACATCCTGCCCAACATCAAGCATCGAATCGAGTCGCCGCGAGTGCTGGTGGGGCTGTCGAAGGCCCTTCCCACGGGGTGGTGCATTGAGCATGGTGAGGTGGTGCTCGGCGCTGGCACCCGACTGTCGGAGCTGGCCTCTTGTTCCGTCCTACCGGCGCTGGCCACGGCTGCGGGCCTGGTCGCAGGACCGCAACTGCGGAACATGGGCACCCTCGGTGGCAACGTGATGCTCGACACCCGATGCCTGTTTCTCAACCAGACGGCTCACTGGCGGCAGAGCCTGGGCTACTGCCTGAAGGCTGAGGGCACCTGGTGCCATGTGATTCGCGGTCCAAAGACCTGCGTGGCGACGCAGTCCTCCGATACTGTACCCATCCTCATGGCTCTCCACGCACGGATTCGAGTGCTTGGCCCCAATGGGGAGCGGGAGCTGGCGCTGGCCGAGTTGTTTCGCTTCGATGGCATCCACAACCACACCATCGAAAAAGGGCACTTGATTACCCACGTGATTGTGCCGTTGCCCCCCTCCAACCATCGCGCTCGCTACGACAAGATTCGTACCCGGGGTGCCATCGACTTTCCACAGCTGAGCGTGGCCATCGCAGCGCGGATGACCGGCACGGGAGAGGCGTGCGTGGCCGATTCCCTTACGATCGTAGTGGGGGCCATCAATCCGCTGCCACAGGCGGTCCAGGGCGTGGAAGCCTTCACAGGCCGCGCGTTGGACGACGCGACCGTGGCCGCACTGGGCGCGCTCATAAAGAAGCGCTGCCGACCCCAAGCGAGCACCCATGGGGACCCGGCCTGGAGACGAACGATGGCCCGCATCACGGTAGAGCGCGGGCTCAAGGCGCTGCGTGGCTGAGGCCCTCAGTCCACCGCGCAGGGGACCCTCAGTCCACCGCGCAGGGGACCCTCAGTCCACCGCGCAGGGGAAAGGGGTGGTGCCAGGCACCAAGTCCATGAAGTTGGCTTCCTCCGCATAGCTGTCGACAACCTCTCCGCTGATGGCGGCCTGGGCCATCCAGTCCTTCATCACCATCCCGCCCACCGAGCCGTTCCACAGCTCCGTGCGCAGGGTGACCACATGGACCGACGCTTCCACACTGGTGAGGTACCACGCGACGCCGTTCAGATCTTTGGTGTCGCAGTAGGTGCTGCGCAGCGCGTTCAGGAAGCCTTCTCGGGAGGTGAAGTAGGAGTCGCCGGCCTGAATGTCGTCGATCTGGTTGGTGAGCAGCAGCATTTGCTGCTCGGGCACGGACAGCAGCCGTGGAGCGAGCGCTTCGGTCAGGACCGAGGCCAGCGCACAGTCCCCGGAAAAGCAGTAGGGCGGCAGGTAGGGCAGGGTGCCCCACAGAGGAATCTTCACCAGGCCCAGTGCGCGAACGCCGAGCGGCTGTTCGTTGTCCAGTGCGAGCCCGGCGTCGGGAAAAGCGGTGGTTCGAGCCCAGCCGAGGTCGTCGAGAACCCAGTGGTAGTTGTACAGCGTCCCATAGCTGCCGGCCGACCATCCGCCGATCAACGCTTGCACCTGGTCGGCTCGGAAGCCTTCCGGGCGGGTCGGGTCGTCTTCGATGGTACGCCACATCCAGTTTCGTACCATCGTGATGGCTGCGCGGGCGTTGATGGAGCCGTAGCGAGGCAAAACCAGTCCCCCTCCGAGGTCTTCATCAACCCCACCACCGGCGAACACATCCTGGTTGCAGTACGGCAGGTAGACCTGGGTCCACTCGGAAAACGGCGACTCGTTGGGATCGTCGCTCGCGATCGCCAAGGGGAGCGGCTCTTCGTTGTCGAGGGCGCTGAAGAGCTCGGGCGAACGCTCCAGTTTCGGGCCACAGTCGTCGGCGAACACGCAGACACCACCGCCTTCCAGACCGATCAATACCTTGTCGATGGGCGAGCCTTCGGGCGCCGGACGGATCCAAAACGCATAGTCCGTGCGGTCGCCGCAGAGAGTGCCCCAGCGCTCACCGTCGACCACGACTTGGGACCACTGACCGCGGGGGACGTCGAATTCGGCGGCAGACGGGCCGCAGGTGAGGCCAAGGTCGTCGATGTCGGGTCGTCCCATGGCCGCGATGCAGTCCACCTGGCCGGCGTTGTTGTGTACGAGCTGGCTCGGGTCCAGTGCAATGAGACCGGCCAGCGCAGGGCAGGCTTCTTCGACTTCGATGACCGTGACGTCCTGCAACGGCGCACGGGCATTGGCCACGGTAGCATCGCTGCAGGCCTGGTCGGCACAGGCCATGAAGCTGATGGTGCTCTGTTCCACTTGCTCAATGCTTGCGGACAGTGCGGTCGCGAGGCACTCTCGGTCGCTGTCTGATGCGGCCGCCCAAACGGCTGCATGTGGTCCGCCCGCAACGCGACCCACCAGGGAGGTGGCTTCCTGGTCACAGGCGGCGACGAGACCGGCCAGGCGAGCTGCGGCGGCCTCATCGAGCAGATCTGCCGTCTCGCACGATGCGTTGACATCCGCTCGCAGGTCGTCGAACGCCGCCACAATGTCCCCATCGGCATCCTCGCAGAGGGCATCGGAGGTCTCGAGACAGTCGGCATGCAGACGCGCCACGGATGCGGTGCACTCCGCGAGCGCAAAGCCCGTGATGGTTTCACAGGATGCCGGATCGTACTTCGGCTCCGTGGAGCACGCTGTGACCAACAGGGCGACGAGAGGTAGAACTTGTTGCATTTTCATGCGTGCATTGTACCCGGACGCCGCTTCAATGCTCTGGAAACGAACCGGTTTGGCTTTTTCTGAACGACCGGCGGCGAAGGGATCAGGCTGGGTCAGGCCGCTCTCGGCGGCGCCGCAGTCCCGCACCCAGTCCGATGAGGGGAAGCAAGAGCAGACCGGACTCGCTGGCCTTTCCTTCGTCGCTGCAGCACCCCGACTCCACCGATTCTGAGAGGGTCTCTTCCACAATCTCGAAGTCTTTGAAGTCTTCTTGGATGGCCCAGCCGGGGTTGCCTTCGCCGTCCCATTCGTAGGCACCCACATCGGGAGCATCGCCTTCCCGGGCGATCCCGTTGAAGTCGATCTCCGGCGGGTACAGGGTACCGCTGGGGTCGGCCCCGTCGATCAACAGGGACTCACGGTCCGGGTAGAAGTCCCAGAGCGCTACATTTTCGAAGTCGGCATAGCCACCGCCGGCGATCACTTCGCCAAGCTCTTCGTCGAGACCATCCACGAGACCGCACACGTAGTTGGTGGTCACGGTGCCAGGGGTGGGGATGTCATCGGGATCCGTATCTTCGGGCACCACCTTGCTCATGTACACGCCGTAGGCCATC
>CAJWOS010000448.1 GCA_913044235.1 uncultured Pseudomonadota bacterium | reverse complement strand
AGCTTGGCAATCGTGTACGCAAGGTTGTCCATCGCGTCGGCAGTCTCAGGGTCGTCAGGCAAGCTCTCCTTCAGCGAGGCGACCACCATCTCCTCTTGCTCGGCCGCTTTTTCGTGCTGCTTAGCCTTGGCAAAGCTCACGGCGAGCATATCACGCATCTCCACAATGCCCAGCTTGCTGGGGTCGACGAGTGGACTCAACGGCGTGGCGCCTGAAGCCGACTCCTCGTCGTACATCTGGAACGGAGCATAGACCTCTTCGGGGGCTTCCGGTAGCGGCCGAAACCACCCTGTGAGTCCCACACCTACCGCAACCAAGAGGCCCAATGCGATGGCGAGGTGGTGCAGCAGGTAGCTGGGTGGCGCGGGCATCTGCCCCACCTTCTCGGCGAGGCTCTCGTGCGACACACGAAGCTCATCGAGTTGTGTGCGCGTGACCTGCAGGTCCGTCCGGAGCTGCGCCACATTTTCCTGCAGCTCCCGAACCATGCGCCCCACCGATGGCTCTCGGCGACGCGAACGAGGCCGCTCTCGGGGCTTTTTCACCGGCTCGGGATCTGCCAACGGCGCCCCCGCGTCGGTGTCTGCCGAAGCATCAGCGTCGGCCGGGTCCATCCGTGGCAACACAGCGGACCGAGCATCTCGCGCAACCCGCTCGAGCCGCTCGGCAAGGGCTGCCGGAGTGGGACGAAGAGATGGGTCGATGGCAAGTGCATCATCGAGGATCTCGATGATCTTCCCCCCGACGGCACGCCCCACACCAGCCTGCTCCGCAAACCGCAGCACGAGCTCGCGGTCAGAAGTGGGGAGCCGCTCGGGATCAGGGTAGCTTTCAAATGCTCTCTGCAGCGCACCACCACCACCGCCAAACATCCCTCGTGTGTGCAGGTCGCTCAGCAGTCGTCCGAGGTGCGAGTGTCCCGCAGGCGACTCGATGAGTTCGCCCGTAGCGCCATCGACGCTCGCATTCGCCCAAGCGCAAGTGGCCACGATGGACGATGCAATCCCCCAGACCACGCGGGGGCGGCCATCCGATGAAGGACGCCCCTGCACAGTCTCCGGAGACAAGAATCCACTGAGGACGTCGGCACTGCCCAGCTCGGGGGGCAAGTCGACCAGGGTGGCAAACTCGGTGACCATCCAGCGCCCGTCTGTGTGCGAGCGAAGCGCGCGCGGTCGAACCACAGGCACCAGCCCTTCTGCCGCGGCCGGCTCCACCAGCCGTCCGACCGCCCGGCTGATGGACGCCATCAGCTCCAAAAAGCGAGCCACCCGATCACGGAAGGTTCCTGCCTCGATCCACCACGCTTCAAGGTTTCCACCGGGGTGCTCCACCACGATGGCCTCTCCCCCGATGAGGACCCCTTCGACCCGCGGCACTGCTGCTATCGACCGGGCCCCCGAGGACAGAGACTCCAAGAGGGCCCGTCGCGCCGCGAACAGTCCCCGCGCAGACACATCCTGGCCATTCGCCCACTCGATGGTGCCCCGCCGTGTTCCGCTGGCGACCTGCCGCACCGTGCGGTCCGACAGCTGCTCCGCATGCGGTCCAAGTGCCACCCACGTGCGGCCTGCAGAGTCCCGCCAGACCTGCCCATCGGCCGCTGTGGCCGGTCGTGCTTCACCAGGCGAATTCGACACGCGAGCTCAGAACCTGCCCCGAAGGGCCACACCGGGCCGGTCGGAGATGATGATGCCAACGTACTCCACGCCAATGCCCAGGGCGAGCGTGGTTCCCGCAGCCACGACCAGCGTGTTGGTGAGGCTTCGATACTTGTCAAGGTCAGCCGTGGTCTTGGCCGAGTAAAACTGGGAGCGTGTCGCAAAAGACGTACCGTACAGCGCACCGCCCACCACGGCGAGAGCGCCTCCCGTCACCATCAAGGGCGTCTTAGCAGGTGGGCGCACCCGCTCGACCTTCTTGGCAGCATACAGGTCTGCAGCCGGCGCTTCGTCTGCCACCGCATCCCCATCGGTGAGGAACTGATCGGGGATTTCGTTGCCCTCGATCAAGAAGACTTCTCGCGCCACACGGTCCGTTCCGACGACCATCAGGATGTGCGGGCGGTCGAGAGTGGCAGAAGACTCTGTCAGCGGTCGCCCGTCGATCTTGAGCGTGGCACCAGATGGTGGAGCGAGCGCTTTTCCATCAAGCGCGACGGGATCTTCGGTTGCCGCTCCCCGCTGTGCATCGAAAGCACGCCTGAGCGGATGATCCAGCGTAAGCTCTGCGATGTCCCACTCGTAGCTCGGCTCAAGCTCAATCGCGGTCTTGAACCACCGCTTCGACTGGTCGAAGTCGCCCACCATGTAGTAGTACGCGCCAAGGTGCCGGTAGGCACTCGCCCAAACCCGCTGGGGAAGGTCCTTTCGCACGCAGGCGATCTGGTTGGACAGGCGCTGGCCGACGTCGCGATAGTCCGAGTCGTTTTTGGCACGGAGTGCAGTGGTCATGGCCCCGAGGTCACGGCTGAGCTCGGCGGTGGTGTAGGAGCGCGCGCAGTCTTGTGCGGCCGCTTCGGTACCGACCGTGGCTGCGGCAAGCAGCGTCACGGAGCCGAGTGCAGCCGAGAGGGCAACGCCGAAAACACGCATTCGTGCGTGTTTGTTGTTCTGCCTTTTATTCATCCAATCCACCACTGCCATCGCGAGGCTTCCGAGCGCCCGACGCCAGAGCCTGCAGGCTGCCGGATGGTAGCACGAGCGAGCAACGTCTCGGCACCGTACCCAGAGCCACCGCGACAAAATCATCCGCCGCGCCCGACTGGACCCCACTCCAACACGAGGCGCCCAGCGACCGATCTTCCTGTGGGCTGGACCGGAGATGGGACCCGCGAGGCGGCGCACAGATAGCCGCTCAGCCTTCCAAGGCGGGCGAGAGCCAACCGAGGATTTCTCCTTCGCAGACTGGTTCGCCATCATCAAGTCGCCACTGCACCACAGTTCCAGCAGACGGTGAACGGATCGGCGTAAAGGTCTTCATGACTTCCACCAGTCCCACGGTCTGTCCGGCCGTCACAGCAGAACCCACCGCCGCGAACGCTGGATCCTTTGGGCTGGGTCGGGTCCAGAACGCGCCCTCCATGGGTGCGCGAATCGGGATTGCGCCGGGCACATCACAGGTGCTCTCGGGCCCCGTTGGTGTGTCCACGATCACTGTTTCTGTGGGCGCTCCCACGATGCCGCGTGACAAGACCTCGAGGTCGTGCAGACTCCAGATGCGGGGGTTTTTGATGCGACGCACACCGATGGGCTGGTAGGCCATTTCCGCCAGCGCAACGAGCCAGGGACGCAGCTCGTCGAAGCGAATCACCTCGTCGGTGTCCATGCGCGCAGCCGCAGCGACCGGATCCATATCGGCCTCGATCCGGGCCGCAGTGCGGGCCATCCCGGCTTCAATCTCCGCGCGCTCCTCTGCCGAAAACCGAGCGTCGATCTCGAAGTTCGCATCGAGCTTGGTGTTGTATGCGGCGATGGCCAGGGTGCGACCTTCCATCACAGCCTGCCGTGACAACGTGGTCGAGAGCTGGACAATGGGCTCGTAGGGAAGGCCCGCCATCGCGTAGTAGCCCGCGCCCGACGCCTTACGCAGCAGCACCGTAAACATGGGTGTGGTGTTGGTGCTGTTGGTGTAGATTAGCGAGCTGCCATACCCGAGCAGTCCCTGCGCTTCGGCTTCCACGCCGATGTCGAATCCGGCGATGTCCTGAAGCCATACCAGCGGCACTCCATCGTCGTTGCAGGCACGCGAAAAGGCCGCCAGCTTGGCGATCCCTTCTCGATAAAGAATTCCACCAGGACGACGCCCTTGACCGTCGGGACGGGGCATCGGCTCGAGCACATTCGCGGCGAAGCCCACCCAAAGGCCGCCCACGCGCCCCACGCCGGTCAGGATCTCCCGCCCGGTATGGGGCATGAACTCGTGAAACAAGGAACCGTCTAGGAGTCGGCCGACCACGTCACGGATGTCATACACATGGCGATGATCCGTCGGCATCACGGCTGGAAGCTCGGCCGGGTTGTGCAGCGGAGGCTCGCTCTCAGCGCCGTGTCGGTAGAAATCGACCGCCGAGCTGGGCAGACGCGCCACCTCCTCACGAATGGCATCGATGCAAGCATCGTCGTCTGGCACACGAACATCGGCACAGGCCGATTGGTGCACGTGCACTTCCGGACCACCGATGTCGAGGCTCGACAGCTTCAGCGTCTTGGCCCCCTGAATCAGTGCAGCCCCGGCAATGACCATGTACGCCTTTTCGGTCATGTACACCCGATCGCTGATGATGGGCATGTAGCCACCACCGGCGATGCAGTCGCCGAACACCCCGGCGATCTGTGGCACGCCAACTGCAGACAGACGGGCATTCATCGTGAAGATATGCCCGGCACCTGTACGTCCCGGAAACGAGCGGGCCTGCTCCGGTAGAAACAGTCCCGAACAATCCACGAGATACACGACCGGAACCTTCAGCTTCAGTGCCATGTTCTGTGCGCGCTGGATCTTTTCGGGTGTGAGGGGCCACCATGCGCCGCTTGCAACGGTGTTGTCATTGGCGATGATCATGGTCCACCGGCCATGGATCTGACCGAAGGCCGTGACCACGCCCGCGCCTGGAGCGAGCCGCTTCGAGCCCGGGAAGGAACGCTCCCAGTTGACTAGCGTGCCCACAGAGAAGGTCTGGGTACCGGAGTCGACCAGCCGTTCGATGCGCTCCCAAGTGGTGCGCTTGCCCTTTCGGTGTGCGCGATGGGCTCCCCAGCCTTCACGCACGACAGCCCGCTTGTCGTCGAGTGCGCGTTCACGCTCGGACAGTCGCGCCTCTCGTTCGCTGCGCTCTGGAGAGTCGGGATCGGCGGAAATGGGAGCGCCAAGGAGGTCAAGCTTGATCTTCATGCGAGCAATCCATCCAACACGCGCTCAAGGAAGCGGGTGTCGTAGCGGCCAGAGGCGAATTCGGGATGACGAAGGATGCGCTGGTGCAATGTCGCTGTGGTGGGCACGCCTTCCACCACCAGCTCGGAGAGTGCCGCATCCATACGGTCGATGGCCGCCTCGCGCGTGGGCGCATGCACAATGACTTTGGCAAACATCGAGTCGTAGTGGGGCGAGATGCGGTCGCCCTCCGCGAGATGGGTATCGACTCGAACGCCCTCGCCGACAGGCAACACCAGCTTTCGAATCACACCAGGGGTGGGCCGAAAGCCGAGCGCCACATCCTCGGCGTTGATACGACACTCGATGCTGTGTCCACTCACGGTGGCTTCTGGAAGCGCCACAAGACCGTGGTTGGCGGCCACCTTGAGCTGCCACTCCACAAGGTCGAGTCCCGTGACTTCCTCGGTGACCGTGTGCTCCACCTGAAGCCGGGTGTTCATCTCCATAAACCAAAGCTCGTCGGAGTCAGCGTCGTAGAGCATCTCCACAGTGCCCGCACCACGGTAGCGAATGGCACTGCAGGCACGCATCACGTGGGCGGCTGTCGTGGCATACAGCTCCGGCGATAGACCGGGCGCGGGTGTCTCTTCGATGAGTTTCTGGTGCCGCCGCTGGACCGAACACTCCCGCGCACCCAGCACTCGAATGTCGCCAAGGCCATCTCCGAGCAACTGAAACTCGATGTGGCGACCGCGCGTGATGAGCTTCTCCATGTACATGCGGCCATCGCCAAATGCCGCAGCAGACTCGGCACTGGCTTCCGCATAGGCTCCGGCAGCTTCTCCCACCGCAAAGACCTTCCGCATGCCTCGACCGCCACCGCCAGCGAGAGCCTTCAGCAGTACCGGAGGCCCCATCTGGCGCGTCGCCGCCTCGGCAGCAGCCGCTGTTGGGAGCACCTCCGTGCCGGGAACCGGCTCAAGCCCCAGGGCCGACATGGTGCTGCGGGCCATCGACTTGTCGGCCATCTCCCGCATCGAGCGTGGCCGAGGCCCAACGAAGGCGATCCGGGCCGCTTCGCACCGCGCAGCAAAAGTGGGATTTTCGGCCAGAAAGCCCCATCCCGGATGCAGTGCGCTGCAGCGGGTGGCCTCCGCGGCTTCAATCAAGGCGGTCTGATCGAGATACGGCCGCCGGCCCACCAGCTCCACCACCTCATCCGCGGCGCTCAGGTAGGAGA
>CAJWOS010000447.1 GCA_913044235.1 uncultured Pseudomonadota bacterium | reverse complement strand
TGATCGTCTCGACCTCGAGAGCGTCCTTACTGAAGCTGAGCTGCATCACATGGTGACCACGGCCTGCATACCCACCTCCCGCATCAGCGGGAGCGAGCCCTGGTCATGCAGACAGGTGAGGTCACCGAGGAGGACTTTACGGGGGCCCTCCACATGCCGAGCCCAGCCGGCCGCGGTGGCGAGCACACCGTCGATGCCGCTGGCACCCCGATTCGCAGACACCTGCACCGAGCCGGCGCCCACCCAGTCCACCAGCCGCACGGGCAGGCTCGCGCCCAGGAACAGCGCCTTCGAAGCACCCACGACGGCACGCGCTGCTGCCAGCTCCGTCCAATGGGGAGCACCCTGCGCGACCACGGCCGAGGCCGACCGATCGAGCGCACGCCAGTCGGCGGTCCACGCATCCGATGACGCGTTGGGCTCACCGGATGCGGCTGCCAGCGCGGAATAGTCCACGATGTGGCGCTCGCGTACCTGGAAGCCCGGGTCGATCCGCGCGGTGCGGTCTGTGATCGAGATCACCGGCACCTGGTCCCCCAGCTCTCGGAGCCACAGCACCACCTTCTTGCTCACCACGCCGCCGCCGAGCCAAAGGATGCGGTCGGGCGTGAGGCGCTCCCGCAGCAAAGGGTCGGAAAGCACGGAGTCCAGCCCCCGCACCCCGGCCCCGATGCTGGCGTCTACGGTGGCGTGGGCCGGCCAGCCGAGCGAGCGAACAAAGGTCTCTACCGGGGCCTGCGCACCCGGCGGCAGGCTTCCCACCACCACGAGTCCGCGCTCTGCGCCCCGCCATGCCTCCACACGGTCTGCAAAGCCCTGGGGCAGAGCCCGTCGCGGGTGGTGCACCCGGGTCCAGGGAGCTCGGCTGGGGTCGGTCCACCATGATGCCAGCGCGGCTGGCACCGCGGCATCCGAGGGGCCGAGCGGCTCTCGGAGCTGGAGGTTCAGGTGCACAGGTCCATGCTGGAGTCGAGCCATCCCAACCGCATGGTCGAGCGTGGAGAGAATCGCCGTCAGCGGGAGCGCGGGATCGGAGCATGGAAGGTCTGCACGATACCGCACGACCGGGGCCAGGATGTCGGCCTGCTGCACGGTCTGGTTGGCTCCGGTATTGCGCATCTCCGCCGGCCGGTCGGCGGTGATGAAGAGGAGCGGGACACCCGCACGGTCTGCCTCCATCGCGGCCGGTGCCAGGTTGCCCACCGCAGTTCCGGAAGTGGTGATGACCACCGCCGGTCGGCCGGTCGCGCGCGCCACGCCAAGCGCATGAAACGCAGCGGCACGCTCGTCGATGAATGTGGTCCACGGCAGGTCCGAGCGGCCTTCTCCGAGCGCCATCGACAGCGGCGCACAGCGACCGCCGGGCGCCAAGCAGACCAGCGGGGTGCCCAGACGATCAAGCTCCTCCACCACCGCTCGACCCACCCATACGTTGCGAGATGCGGTGCTCATCGACCTCTCACAGCGAGGCTCTTGGCTTCGGTCTCATCCCACTCGGCTTGGGCTCGAGACCCCGCCACGAGTCCGGCGCCGGCATAGGCCACCCGCGTATCGCCCCCCCACAGTCCGCAGCGAAGCGCCACCGCGAGGGTGGTCCGATGCGGCTCCACGATTCCAACCGGGCCGGCATACCAGCCACGGTCAAAGGGCTCGTGGGTCCGCAAGAACGACAGCGCGGCGTCCGCTGGAGTGCCAGCGACTGCGGGCGTGGGGTGAAGGGCTGAAGCCAGCTGGGCATCACCGACTCCCGCGCGCAGCGCACCCCGAAACGACACGAGCCGGTGCACGAGCTTCCCAGCCGGGGCGAGCTTGAGCGGAGTCTTTTTCAGCTGGTCGCACAGCGGCTGGAGCGAGGCGTGAACCGCCTCCACAACCAGAGCATGCTCTCGAGCATCCTTGTCGCTGGCCATCAGCCGAGCTCGACCCTCTTCCGTGTTGGCATTGGTGCCGGCGAGCGCCTCGCTCTGCACCTCTGCCCCCATCCGCTCGAACAGCAGCTCGGGAGTCAAGCCGGCAAAAGCGAGACCCGGCCGCGGCTCGAAGAGAAAAGCCATGTCTCGCTTTCCGCTCGGTCCGGCCAACCAGGACAGCGCATCAGTGGCGGCTGGCTCACTGATCGAGCGGGCCAGGACCACCTTTTCAATCTGGCCACGCGCAATCGAGTCGTCGGCAGCCTCCACCATGCGCTCCCACGCCGCTCGGTCGGGGTGAGGCCCGTGCGCAGGAGGCTCGGGAGGAGGGCGGTGCGGCGCTGGGGCAGACGCGGCCGGCAGCGCCTGTCCGGGCAGCGAGACCAGCGTGTGGGGCCGCCAAGCCGAGGCGGTACCGAAGGGACTCCACCAAGGCGCTCGCTCAGCGCCCGGATCGAAGCAACCTCCGACAAACCAAGTGCCCCCGCGCGCCTGGACTTGTTCCAGCACCTCGCCAATTGACGTGCCGCTCACTTGCTCTGCAATCCCGGCACCCAACAGCCCCGTGCCATCGCGGCGAACAAAGCCGAAGCGAGAAACACCTCGTTGTTGTTCCAGCCAGGGCCAGGGGGTGTTCATGAAACAATCTCGCTGGGCTTTCCCCACAGGGGGCTGCGCCTGAGGTGTGTGCGCAGGAATCGACCGCGCGATGTAAAGGCGGGCGTTCCGCGATGGTTCGACCGCGGTGTCGGATGTGGATGGATACCCACGGCCGACCGGACCGGTCCAATACCACGGTGGGCAGGCCCAGACGCAAAAAAGCCGTTCCCAGTTGTGTGGCTTGCGCACCCATGGCGCACTTCCCGCGCCCGGTTCGGGCATCCCACTGTCTGGACATCACTCACCGGCACTCACCCCGTCACCCGGATGAGCGACGTCCAAGCCCCGATCGCCGCCGCCACCGAAGCGGTCGCTTCCAGGTGCGTACAGTGCCCGGCCTGCGAGATGCACACATGCTGAGCGTTGGGCATCTGGGCGGCCAACCGCCCTGCGATGGCCGTGTACTTTGCATCCTGCTCGCCCGTGATCAGCAGTGTTGGACACGCAATCTGGTGCACCGCATGCCAAACCGGCTCCACTCGCCCCTGCCCCATGCCCCGCAGAGAGCCTGCGATTCCCATGGGCCGGTTGTCTCGCCGGCGCCCCTGCATCGCAGCACGTATCGGAGCCGGAATCTGCTGCTGCGACTGAATGATCGGCTGCTGCGCCCAGTGGGCACAAAACCAGTCCATGCCCTCCGCCTCGATGCGGTCTGCCAGTGCCCGGTCCTTCGCCATGCGCTGATGTCGAGCAGCCGGGTCTTCCATGCCGGGTGTGGAACCCACGAGGATGAGTCCCTTGAGCCGGTCTCGCAAGACGAGCGCCAGTCGAAGCGCCACCCGCCCTCCCATCGAGTAGCCCATCACCATCCAGTCCTGGCTCAACTCGCACCACAGCCGACACTGCTCCACCACCGCCTCGATCCGGTAGGCATCCTCGTGAGCGGGTGCCGGGGAGCCACCGTGGCCGAGCAGATCCGGGGCCAGCACCGGACAGGAGAAGTGCTCGGCAAGGGGTCCCCAGTCCAGCCCGGCGCCCGTGAAGCCATGCAGCGCCAGGATGCCGGGACCGGACGCTCCTGGATTCCAGATCACGCCCGTGTGGCATCCATCCGAAGTTTCAAGGTGACGGGGCTGCATCGACCACTCCAAGCGCCGGTGGCCAAGGGCGGGCAGTTCCCCGATGGCCCGGCATCCCAGGAGCCGACCTATAGCCCGAAACGGCCACCACGAAGGCTTCGACCCGTGGCCGTTTCGGCGAGCAGGCGCCAGCATGGGCCTCGCATCGATCGAAGCGGCACTCCCCGCGGTTCGCCGCACATCCCCGATCCTGCGGTGGCTTCCGGGCAACGTCTCGCTCTGTGCCCAGCCCGAACCGCCAGCAAAACCATACCGCCCGAGACCGGTGGTTGCAGGGGACGGTTGGTTTCTTGGAGGTCTGCGGGCTACTGGGCCCGAGGCGCGTCTTCGCCCCTTCCATCCTGTCCTCGTTCCACTTCCCACACCATCCCCGCAGCTGGACCGCTCCGTTCCGATGTCCTGCTGAACCTGAGGTCGCCCGGCGATGAAGCCTCGAATCGTAACCGCAACTCCGACTGCTTGGTCCCCCAGTGGATGCGCGGTGGCCTTCTCGGATCGAGGACGACCGCTGGACATCTGGTCTGGAATCGTGGGGGAGTCCTGCCGGGTCAAGGTCACCCACCAGGGGATGAATCGGGCGATGGGATACTTTCTCGAGCCCACCGGAAAGCCCCATCGACATCGACGGAAGGGGGACGGTCCCACGTTCCACATCAGCGGCTCCAGCCCTCTGATGCACCTGACCGAGAAGGGGCAGCATCAAGCCAAGCTCATGATGATTCGGGAGGCACTGGCCACCGGCGGCTTCGAGTCTTTTACCCCCGACTCCATGATCGCCTCTCCGGATGGGGAGTTTGGGTACCGCCATGTGGTGAAGCTCGTCTATGGGCGCAGTGAGCGCGGTTCGCTGCGACTGGGCGCCTATGCACGCGGAACCAACCGCATCGTCACCATCTCGGACAGCATGGTGGTCACGCCAGTGTTGCGGGAATGCATCGCCGGTGTGGCTCAGCGCATTATCGGCGCAGACATCTGGCCCTATGACCCCGACACCGGGCGCGGACTGCTCCGCCATGTGGTCATGCGCCAGAGCCGAAGCACGGGCCACGTGCTCGTGACCCTCGTGGCCACCCGCAGCGACAATCGCCTGCGCGAAGTCGCGGAAATGATCCAGTTCGAGCTGGCCTCGGTGGTGGGCGTCCAGCTCCACATGAATGAACAGCCCGGAAACGCCATCTTCGGACGCGACGAGGAAGGGGAGATCAAGACCCGCAGCCTCGTGGGGAAGCCTCGCATCGAAGACAAGATCGGAAATCACCTGCTCGGGATTGGAGGAGGAGACTTCTTCCAGGTGAACCCCGGGGTTGCCAACCTGATCTGCACCGAGCTGCTCGCGGAGTTCGCCTCCGAGCGAGAACGACCGGTGCTCGACCTGTACTGTGGCGTGGGTGCATTCACGATGTCGCTCGCCGAGCAGCACGGATGGGCACTGGGGGTCGAGGTGGTCCAAGGCGCCATCACTCGCGCCCGGGAGAGTGCGCGCAAGAACCACGTCTCCGCTTCGTTTGTGGCCGGTGCGGTAGCGGATGTGCTGCCGACCGCACTCGAGCGGGTCGCCGGCAAGGCCCCCCTCCTCGTGCTCAATCCCTCGCGCAAGGGGCTGGAGC
This sequence comes from uncultured Pseudomonadota bacterium, assembly GCA_913044235.1. Classification (GTDB taxonomy): domain Bacteria; phylum Myxococcota_A; class UBA796; order UBA796; family UBA2385; genus CAJWOS01. The sequence continues at coordinate 859 of CAJWOS010000447.1, read as the reverse complement.
CTGAGGTCGGACGCCGCGTCCTGGCGTGTGAGCCACTGCGCATCGCTTATGTGTCGTGCAACCCGAAGGCCCTCGCTCGAGACCTCGTGGAAATCTGCGCTCGAGGCTGGCGAATCGACTCGATTCGGGCCTTCGACATGCTCCCGCAGACCGCACATGTGGAGCTCTTGGCCATGCTGTCTCCGATCCGCTCTCCGGAGCCGTCGGGTCGGGCGCCGCGCCGCAAGGTCGTGCGCGGGTCTTGAGCTTCCTGCTCTGGGTGACCGAGCAGGCGTGGATGTTTGGACGAGGCGAGCGGCTTGGATACAGCCCACTGTGCCCTGTGCACGCCCTCGGGTCCCTGCTCCGGCGCCGTCCCTGTCGGGCCCGCTCCCCCTTCCTTTCACCCGTGATGTCCGTGGCTCGAGCGGCCCCCCGCAGGACCCGGCCACCTTCCTCGCAGCAAACCAGAGGTAAAGATGCTTCGCGCACTGCTCGCTGGCGCCGAGCTCTCGATGATTCGGGACTATGTGTCTCCGGCTTTCTTCGACGTGATGCCACCCAGACAGCTGACTGCAGAGGCCAGGGCTCTGGCCCGGGCTCGCTTTCGGAGCAGCGACCCGGCGCTTCGTGCGCTCTCGTCCAGCCTTCCCCCAGAGCTTTCGCTCGGGGATTCGGGTTCGCTTCCTCTCGATGAGCATGCGCGGAAGCAGCACGGACAGCGAGTGCTGCAGCTGTACTTCCACCAGATCTACACGCAGCCGACCGCCTTTCTCGACCTCCGACCCGAGTGCTTCGCCGCCACGGAAGCCCACACCAGCTGGTCTCCCGGCTGGCTCCGGATCACCTGGGAACCGGGCTTCATCCAGGCCATTCGGCG
>CAJWOS010000446.1 GCA_913044235.1 uncultured Pseudomonadota bacterium | reverse complement strand
GCCGATGGCTTCGACGCGAGTACCTTCGGTGGTACCGACTGCGACGACACGCTCTCGAGCACCTACCCCGGCGCGCCCGACGCCTGGTACGACGGCGTGGACTCTGACTGCGCCAGCAACTCGGACTACGACGCCGACCTCGACGGCTTCGACTCCGATGCCTACGGCGGCGCCGACTGCAACGATGCGCTGTCGACCACCTACCCAGGTGCGCCCGACACCTGGTACGACGGCGTCGACGCCGACTGTGCCGGCAACTCCGACTATGATGCCGATGCTGACGGCTACAACTCCGACAGCTACGGTGGTGCCGACTGCAACGACACGGCAGTCTCCATCTACCCCGGTGCACCCGACACCTGGTACGACGGCATCGACTCCGACTGTGCCGGCGACTCCGACTACGACGCCGACCTCGATGGCTACAACTCCGACGCCTTCGGCGGTGCCGACTGCGACGACACGAACATCGCAGTCAACCCCTCGGAGGTCGAGGTCTGGTACGACGGGCTCGATGCAGACTGCGACGGCCTGTCTGACTACGATGCAGACCTCGACGGGTACGACTCCGATGCCTACGGCGGCGCCGACTGCGACGACAGCGCCATCGCGGTGAACCCCTCCGAGGCCGAGGTGTGTGACAGCGTCGACAACGACTGCGATGGCGATGTGGATGAAGACGACGGCTCGGGCGGCAGCTGCGGCCTGGTGCTCGAAGACTTCGAGGGTGGAGCCTGGACCGCCTCCGGCTGGACGGCGGTGGCCAGCGGCGGCTCCATCTCCAGCAGCACCGTGTATGAGGGCTCCTATGCCGTGGTCGACCCCGGCTGGCACTACAACACCGAAGAGACCCTGAGCGTGGGCGATACGGTGAGCACATGGACCTACCCAGGCTCCGGGCGCAGCTACCTGGGCTTCAACTCAAGCTCAAGCGGCACATACTCGTTCGTGCTCGCACCCAACACGAGCGACATTCGCTTCCAGATCAACAGCGGCTGGGGATACAACCCCCAAAACATCCAGAGCTACTCGGTACCTTCGGGCCAGTGGCTGCGCATGGAGGTGGAGCTTGTGTCCACCACAGAGGTCGTCGGTCGCATCTACAACACCTCGGGAACCATGCTCACCAGCCTGAGCCAGAGCTTCTCCACCGACATCTCGGGCGGGTACGTGGCCATTCGCGGCTTCAGCACCACCTACTTCGACTACATCGAAATCTACTGACCCGACCGGTCGGTGGCCTCGCAGGGGGTCGCCGACCGCGCGCCGGCCAGCCGCCGCCAACACCGGCTGCACGATCCGCCGCACGATGTGACCGAATCTGGCATCATACTGGGCACACCCGGAACACACATGTTGTCCCCAGCCGAGCGGCTGCTCCGTGATGGCCTCGCCGACGGACTGACACTCGAAGAAATCACCCAGGCGCTCCGCGTCCTTGCCCACGACAAGGCGTTGCAGACGAGCCGTCCCCAGGTGCCGTCCCAGTCCACCGTGACCGGGGAATTCACCCATCCCAGTGACGAGCTTTCGTCGGTCGAGTCTCTCCACCGATCGCCGAATTCCGCGCCCGCCGCATGCCTGCCCGACCCCTTCCGCTATGACGACCAAGGGGTGCTCGGGGTTGGCGGCATGGGTGAGGTTCGACGAGTGTTCGACCGACAGCTGGGGCGCAGCCTTGCCTTGAAGATTCTGCACCTGCCCGCCCAGGACCGACCGGCCGTTGCTGCTCGGTTTCTCGACGAAGCCCAAGCCACCGCGCAGCTGCAGCACCCGGGAATCATCCCCATCCATGACCAGGGCGAGCTTGAAGACGGTCGCTTATGGTTCACGATGAAGGAGGTCAGCGGAAAGACACTCACAGAAGTGATTCGCGAGCTGCACGATGCCTCCACCGACCGCTGGGAGACCTCACCCTCGGGATGGACTCTGCGGCGACTGGTGAGTGCTCTTCAGAGCGTGTGCGACGCCGTCGCCCATGCCCACGAGCGGGGGGTCATCCACCGCGACCTGAAGCCATCCAACATCATGATCGGTGCCCATGGAGAGGTGCTCGTGCTGGACTGGGGCCTCGCGAAGATCGTCGGGCAGCCCACCCCCCCTGTGTCCACCCAGTCGGTCGCACCGGTGCAGACCGACCGCAGCCTGAGCGCTACCCACCAGACGCTCGCCGGGCAGGTTGCGGGAACGCCCGCGTATATGCCCCCAGAGCAGGCCCGCGGAGAGATTGACCTGATCGATGCCCGCAGCGACGTGTACTCGCTCGGCGCGATCTTGTACCAGATTCTCGCCGGGAAGGCGCCGTTTGACGCACCCAACCCGCGCATGATCTTGCGACAGGTGCTGACCGGCCCCCCCACTCCACTGGTCACCGGCAACAACCTCCTTGAAGCCGTAGGTCTGGCGAACCGTCCACCGCTCGAACAGCGCAACGGACCTGCACTGCCTCCCGCTCTGGTCCGGGCCTGCGAGCGCGCCATGCAACGCGAGCCCGCCGACCGCTTCCAGACCGTCGCCGCTCTCGGCGCAGAGCTGACGGCCTGGCTCGACGGTGCCAAGCGACGCGATGAGGCCCTCGCTGTGGTGGAGCGGGCCCAGGTGCGCGCGGCACAGGCTGTGCGCTTTCGCGCACGCGCGGCGACCCTACGCGAGACCGCCGCAGACCGCTTGGGCAGTGTGGCCGCATGGCAGCCGGAAACCGACAAGATGGCAGCTTGGGTGCTCGAAGACGAAGCCGCCGATTTCGACCGCTTGGCCGAGCTGGCCGAGCTGGCCGAGCAGCAGCTGCTGCACGCGTCGCTCACTCACACCCCCGGTCTGCCCGAGGCACACGCTGCCCTCGCAGCCCGGTACCGCCTGGAACATGCCACCACAGAAGCTGCTCGTCAGGACACAACACGCGTGGAAGCTCTGCTTCACCAGCATGTGACCGCCCTACCCGAGGATCACCCAGCCCGAGTCGACCACAGCACGTATCTCGACGGCCGGGGCTTTCTCTCCATCCACACCCACCCACCCGGAGCCGAGGTTCACCTTCATCGCTATGTGGGGGAGCAGCGCCGGCTGGTCACCATCTTCGAGCAAAATCTCGGCACCACACCCATCCGCGCGGTCGACTTGCCCATGGGCAGCTACATCTGTGTGCTCAAGCATCCAGACTGTGTCGACGTGCGCTACCCAGTCTTCATCGAGCGCCAACAGCACTGGGATGGCATCCCACCCGATGCGACCGAGCCCATGCCCATCGTGTTGCCGCACCGCGACCGACTCGGCCCCGAGGATTGCTACGTTCCGGCGGGATGGTTCTGGTGCGGCGAAACGCCGGCGAAGACCCACAGCTTGCCCCGGCGTCGTCTATGGGTCGATGCCCACGTGTTTCGCAGGTACCCCATCACGAATGCTGAGTACATCGATTTCCTGGATGATCTCGTCTCCACCGGTCGCACCGACGAAGCCCTGCGCTTTGTGCCCCGGGAGCGCGGGGGCACTGTGGGTGAGCTGGGCTCGATGATCTACGGCTTCGACGGACAGCGGTTCTCCCTGCGACCCGACGCCGACGGGGATGTGTGGGAACCCGACGTGCCAGTGTTCATGGTGGACTGGTTCGGGGCGGCTGGCTTCGCTGCGTGGGAGGCCAAGCGCACGGGGCAGGCGTGGCGGCTACCCGATGAGCTGGCCTGGGAAAAAGCGGCGCGCGGGGTCGACGGACGATTCTTCCCGTGGGGCGACCGGTTTGATCCCTCCTGGGCTTGCATGCGCGAGAGCCACGCCGAGAGAATCTTGCCCGCATCAGTCCACGACTACCCGATCGACGAGAGCCCGTACGCGATCCGCGGGATGGCGGGCAACGCGGCGGACTGGTGCATCGACAGCCACCGTGATGCGCCGGTCCTGCCGTCGGCGCGGGTTCCGCTGCCGGCCCTGTCGAGTCCAGCAACCCCCTACCGGCAGACCCGTGGGGGAGGCTGGTATAGCGAGCGAGCGCACTTGAGGGCCGCTGACCGGTACTGGAACGCGCCAGGCAGCCGAACCATCAGCCTGGGCTTCCGACTCGCCCGCACCTTCGAGCCGTCGGCCTCGTGACGCTGCCCGACCACCAATCCGTACAGGCCTTTGCGACCACCTGGACGCAGTTCTGCACCGCGACCCACCTGCTGGGCCCGACGCCCGGAGTGCGGGAACGCTGGGCCGCCGGCCGCACGCAGTACGCGGTCTGGGCCATCCGCATCCGTTCCGATGCCGTCTCTCAGCGCGTGGCCCTCTTGCAGGACTCCCTCCGCCCCTGGACTCGTCCCATACCGTCCACGGACCTGCACGTGACCACCTGGGTCGCAGGGTTTCCCACGGTCGAGCCCACCCTCGACGACGACATCCACGAGGACGCTCTCGCCCTGCAGTCCGCCGCGCTGGGGGGCCAGTCCTCCTTCCGGCTCGCCATCGGCGCCGCCAACAGCTTCACCACCGCCCCGTTCCTCGAAGTGCACGACCCGGACGGTGGCCTCGCTCGCATCCGCGCCGCACTCGAAGCACAGGGGCCGCGAGAGCTGCGCTTCGCTCCCTACACCCCGCACCTCACCATCGGCACCGCCACCGCAAACCATCTGGTGGCGCCGCTCCGAGCCTGTCTCGAGCCCTACCGGCGTCTTCCGACCATTGAGGTACAGGTGCAGTGCATCGAGCAGCTTCGGTTTGATGCAGCGCGCCCCGGCGCCCGCCTTCAGACCCACCACACGGTACGCCTCTCATGACCACCGCCCCTAGAATCACCCTGGTCACCGGCGGCTGCCGAAGTGGAAAGAGCCGGTATGCGCAAACTCTGGCCGAGTCCCTCGCACCCGCTCGAGTCATGCTCGCAACCGCTGAGGCGCTCGACGACGAAATGCGTGATCGCATCGCACGGCACCAGGCCGACCGGCGCGACGGATGGCGCACCATCGAGAGCCCCATCGACCTCGTCTCCCACCTCGATCAACCCGGCGAGGTGGTGCTTGTGGACTGTCTCACCCTGTGGGTGACCAACCTGCTGTGCACCGACGCCACCGACACCGACATCGAAGCCGCCTCTCGCGCCCTGGTCGCATGCCTGCAGGAAGTGGCCGGTCCCGTGATCCTGGTCACCAACGAAGTGGGCATGGGAATCGTGCCCATGAACAAGCTGGCGCGACGCTTCCGCGACCAGACGGGCTTCCTCACCCAGCGCATCGCAGCGATGGCCGACCGGGTTGTGTTCACCGTGGCAGGCATCCCGATGGTGATCAAAAACGAGGCTTTGTGAGGGAACCCACCACTTCTCCAACGAGTTCTGCATGGCACGATCACGCTTCGAAGATACGCCCTTTGCACTGGAGGTCAGATGTACACCCGATCCCTTCTCTTGATGTCCGCACTCTCGCTCTTCGCACTCCCCAACACGGCCTCGGCCCACTGTGGTACCTGCGGTGTCGGCGACGAGGAGCATGAAGCCCACACCGAGCAACCCAAAGCGGGCGAGATGCCTGTGCCGGAGGGGGCAAAGGTGATGTTTGTGGCCCCTGCCGACGGCGCGACCATTCAGGGTCCGGTCAAGGTGAAGATGGGCATTGAAGGCATGACCGTCAAACCCGCGGGCACCATGGAGGCCAACACCGGCCACCACCACATTGTGGTCGACGGCAAGAGCGTTGAAAAGGGCACCGTGGTTCCCGCCGACGACACACACATCCACTACGGCAAGGGCCAGACGGAGACCGAGCTCAAGCTCGCGCCCGGCAAGCACACCATCACGCTGCAATTTGCCGATGGTGCGCACCGCTCCTATGGCGCCCAGCTCTCCACCACGATCACGGTCACGGTCACCGAATAGCACCAGACCCGAACAGAGTCCTCATCCCGCACCGCTCGTGCGGGATGTCTCCTTTTGTGAACCCCATCGGCATTCTCCAACCCGCCGATTCGGGCCTGGGTACGCTTCCCTCCCGGTTGACCGAGAGGTGCGTATGCAACCCAAGGAAGTCGACTACCTGGTCATCGGCGCGGGCGCGCGTGGAATGGCCTTCGCAGACCACATCATCCATGCCGATCCCCGCGCCACGGTGGCGCTGGTCGACAAGCGAGCCCAGCCGGGAGGGCACTGGGTGGATGCGTACCCCTTCGT
>CAJWOS010000445.1 GCA_913044235.1 uncultured Pseudomonadota bacterium | reverse complement strand
GAGGAGCATGACGAGGCGGTCGATGCCGATGCGGTACTCCTCCAGATGGCGCTCGAGCGAGAATCCAGGGCCCCAGTCCTCTCCGATTTGAACCGATCTGGAACCCCCATGACGGCCCCCTTTGGCCGATTCCTTTGGGCATCCACCCTGTGGGCCATCGCCACCTTCACGCTCTGCTACGTGGCCTTGCCGCTCGCATCAGCGCTGACCGGTCTGAGCACCTTCCAGCTTCCCTGGACCCTTCCTGCAGACATCGTCGCGTTTGGCCTGACCTGGAGCGCAGTGGCCTGCTGGCTCCGACTGCGCAGCGAGGGTGGAGGCGCCCTTCGGCTCGACCTTCACGGCCTCGCCACTTCTGACCGCATTCCAGCCTCTATGGCAGGCGGGCTCCTGGTCTGGGGCGTGCTCCACAACATCCTGCCCGGACTCACCACGTTTGGCACGATGTCCATGACCTTTCTCGGGTTCTTTCTTCTGTCCAACATGATCGAGAACGTCCTTTTCGGAGCCATATTGGGCACGGTCACCCGCACAAGGCGTGATGCCTTCATCGCCGGCGCACTCCTGCAGATGGGCCTCAGCCTGTCCTGTTGGATTTTGTGACGGTCGCGCACAACATCCGGGGTGTCCCGAGCCGTTGCGTTATCCGTCCCGCTCCCGGAGGTGGGTTTGCTTTTCGTTGTGACCCTTTCCACCGTGTGGGCGGCTGCACCCCAAACCCTTGTGTTCGACCCGGTCTCTCATCACGTGCCGGACGGCCTCCCGTACGGAGTCAGCGCAAAGGCCACGCTCAACGGCCGGCCCCACGAGCTCCGCTTCCAGGAAATTCTGCGCGCCGGCGACCAGCCTGGCTCGAGTCCTGTCCCATTCGGGCAGCTGTCTACCACCAGCGGAGAGGCGTTCTCACCCGGCCGCCCACCCTTTTCCGATCTGTGCGACCAGATCGACTACACCGCTATTCAAGAGGCCCACGGCAAGATCTGGATGTGGAACCACTTCGAGTGTGTGCGCGGCGAGATCTTCCTCACGGAGTTGCAGCAGGACACCACCACCGGAACCCTCACCGCCGTGCACACCCAGCCCGTGGGGTCGGCCCTGGCCACACAAGGCGGCGTCTACTCCCCTTGTGCCGGAGACATCACCGACTGGGGCACGCTCCTGTCGAGTGAAGAGTACGAGCCGGATGCGCGCTACTGGGATCACGAGGCCGGTCGAATGACCGATGAATACTGGTTCTCCCAGTCCGTGAATCACTTGAGCACCGCATTTGAGTCGACGGGAGACGCCCACCCCTACCGCTTTGGCTGGGCCCCAGAGCTGCGCATCGACAACCAAGCCGGCCGTGTCACCGGCGAGAAGCACTATGCGATGGGGCGCTTCAGCCACGAGCTGAGCCGCGTGCTGCCCGACCGACGCACGGTCCTGCAGTCCGACGACGGCTGGGGCGTGGGGCTCTTTCTGTTCGTGGCAGACGTGCCCGAGGTGTTGTCGGCCGGCCACTTGTACGCCGCCCAGTGGACCCTCGACCACGCACGCGCCGGCGGCGCAGGCCGGCTCGACTGGGTTCCTCTCGGGCATGCCTCCAACGACGACATCCAACCGCTGGTGGAAAGCGCCCACCCGGTACAGTTCGAAGAGCTGTTCACCCGAGCTGAAGTGAGCGCCGGCGGGCAGTGTCCGCTCGGCTTCTCTCCGGTGTTCGCCTTCGGAATCACCGAGTGCCTGAAGCTCGCTGCGCCAAGCGAGCGAGTCCCCAATCCAGCACAAGCCGCAAGCCGCTTGGAGACCCGTCGCTATGCAGGCCTGCTGGGCGCCACCACTGAATTCAAGAAGGGCGAAGGACTCGCCAGCACGGCCTCTGGACGCACCGTTTACTATGCGCTCAGCGATATCTCGGGCTCCATGACCGCGGGATCGCCACCACCGCCCGCTGCTGACACCGTACGCCTGCCCGCCAACCACTGTGGCGGCGTCTATGCGGGCCAGACATCGGGCAGCATTCGAGACACGACCGGTGCCCTGATCGACAGCGAATTTGTGCCGTGGGAGCTCCACGCAGTGGTGGTCGGCAAGCCGCAATCCCGCACGGTCTGCCACCCCTCCGGAATCGCCAATCCCGACAATGTGACATTCTTGCCGGCCTATGACCTGCTCGCCATCGCCGAGGACACCCGGCGCGCACCCGACGGCCTCTGGATGTGGGATCGACACCTCGACACCCTCACACGGGTGATGCTGGCCCCTCCCGAGGCGGAGGTCGCCGGCCTCAGCGTCGTGGAAGACCTCGGTGGCTTCGACTACCTCACGGTATCCCTGCAGACTCCCGGCACGGACCGCGACGAGGCCGAGCCCTTCGATCGCACGCTGCAAGGCCGTCCATACGGCGTGATTGCAGACGACCACCGCAGTGTAGTCGGCGTTCTGGGCCCACTGCCTACTGGTCATCCGTAGCGATGCAGACCCCCATCCCCACCATTCTCGTGGCGCCATGGATGTGGTCCGCAGCTGCCCTCGTCGCCCTGGGCTGTGGTGGTCCTGCCGACACTTCGGTGCCATTGGACCATCGCTTCGATGCGCAACAAGCCCGCAGCGCTGTGCCCGATGCACCCACACGTTTTGTGGTGCTGGGCGACGGCGGAAAGGGAAATGCCACCCAGAAGGCGGTCGCAGATGCGGTGCGGAGCGTGTGCGAGGCCCGCACCGATGAGGACGGCCCCGGTTGTGGTTTTGCTCTGTACCTCGGAGACAACATCTACGACGATGGCGTCGAGACCGTCGACGACCCGATGTTCCAGTCGCACTTCGAGACCCCATACGCCGATCTGGATTTTCCCTTTCTCGTGGTCTTGGGCAACCACGACTATGGAAGCTCCAGTCTCGCATCAAGTCGCTCCGACCCCCAGATCAGCTACACGGAGCGCTCCCAGCGCTGGACCCTACCGAGCCGGTACTACCACTTCCAGCTCGGCCCACACGCCTTCGTCGGCCTCGACACCAACGCCCTGCTTCTGCAAGGTCTCTGGGGAGACCAAGAGCAAGGTCCATGGGTCGACACCCTCTGGTCGACGGAGGCCGCGGGATGGCGGGTCGTATTTGGGCACCATCCCTACCGTTCGAACGGCTTCCACGGCAATGCAGGGAACTACGAAGGCCTCTGGTGGCTCCCCATCGTGCGGGGAAAGACCATCGAGTTGTTCTTCGAGCGACACATCTGCGGACAGGCCGATGTGTACTTTTCCGGACATGACCACAACCTGCAGTGGCTGGAGCCCACTTGCGGCACCCACTTCCTGGTCTCCGGCGCCGCAGCCCACACCACTCCGCTCCGTTTTCGCGACGGGAATCCCACATGGTTCGCCGATGACTCGACGGCAGGGTTTGTCTGGGTGGAGCTTCTCGGCAGAGACATGACTGCCGTGTTCTACCACCAAGACGGTAGCGAACAGTTCGGCAAGACCGTGCATCGCATCCGCCGGTGAGGCTCAGGACCGACTTCCGGCCCATGCGGCCGGGATCGCTCACCCGGGAGGGAAGGCCGGCGTGTCCACCGAGTCTCGTCCGGTCGCATCGACGCGGCGCTGGATGGCGGTCCGCTGATCATCGAGCCATGCGGGGATCCGATGATCCAACCAGTACCGGGGCCGCCAGATCGGTCCGTCCACAAATCCCACATGTCCGCCGCCTTGAGTGAGCTCCACGGTCACATGTGAGGAGAGCTCCTTAACCTCGGGCACAATGTCGGGATGCATGAAGGGGTCGTCGATACTGTGGATCACCAGAGTGGGGCGCTGGATGTGACGCAGGATGGGTCGGCAGGATGCACGCTCGTAGTAGTCGTCGGCGCCAGCGTAGCCATGCACTGGAGCCGTGAATACATCGTCGAACGCACGAAAGTTGCGGGCCAGCAGTGCCGGCTCAACGGGGCCGGTCGGTCCCCCAAGGGCGCGACGCGCTCGAAGGTATTGCTGAAGACGTCGCAGCAAGACGGTCTGGTACAGCCGCGATGCCCCAGAGTCCATGCGCTCGGCACATCGAGCCAGCTGAAAGGGCACCGAGACGGCCACAGCCGCGTCGATCGGAGCTCGGTCCTGTTGCTCTCCCAAGAGCCGCAACAAGACGTTTCCTCCCAGGGAAAAGCCCACGGCGACGCGAGTGCGGTCGGGGAATCGGTGCGCAAGCGCCTGAAGTACTTCCAGCGGGTCGGCCGTCATACCGGAGTGGTAGGCCGTCACGGAACGATTGGGCGAGCGAGCACATCCGCGAAAGTGGAAGCAACAGACCTGCCAGCCAGCGCGCACCAGTGCCGCCGTGACGCCACGCAGCGGAGGGCTCTCCCAGTTTCCCCCCAAGCCATGAAGGACGAATGCGAGTGGCCCGTCCGCGGGGCCCGACCATGCCAGCTCCACGAAATCGCCATCGGCCAGCTCGAAGACTTCCCACCGCACAACGGGCCGAGGCGCCCGGCGCAGCGTGTTGGGGAAGAGGGTCTGAGCGTGGGGGCCCGACAGCCACCACGAAGGCGAAAAATCACTCGAGACGATGCGTCCGGACACAGCAGCCCCAGTCGGCGAATGTGGACCACCCAGAAGAGCGGTCGAACCGACGTTGCACTGCGCGAGAGCCTATCGCATGCATCCCTCGGGCATGCGACGAACGCGCGCCTCATGCAAGGCACCCAATACGGTTCGCTCAGACGCCAATCCTTGACCAGTTACTTGGCGAGTGTTCCCGGCTCGTTACACTTCCTCTGCACTCAGTGAACTGGAGTTCTCCATGCGCGCACTATTCCTTGGAATCGCACTCTTCTTCTCGGTCGACGCCTACGCCTGCCCGATGGCCGACGCCGCCGCCTACCAAGCCGCCAAGCAGGAAGTCTCTGCCTCCGACGGCGCCAAGCTCGCCTTCAAGGTCGACGGCATGAGCTGCGGCGACTGCTCCACGAAGGTCACCACCGCGCTCAAGGGCATCGACGGTGTGAAGGCAGCAGCAGTCGACTACCAGACCGGTGAGACCGTAGTGAGCATCGATGCTTCAAAGACCAGCGCCGACGCACTCGTGAAGGCCATCGCCGACCTCGGCTACACCGCGCAGAAGACCGCCGCCAAGGGCTGAGTCCCGCTGCGACCATGGCGGGTCTCCGGGCCCGTACCTCTCGTCCGCCTCGTGCACCCACGAGGCGGATTGTCGTTCTCCCGGTCTCCGCACCGGCGCTGCGCCAGCTCCGCGACACGCCCCCCGTTCCTCCGCTCTCCACGACCGCCCACGCACCGAAAACCACCGGGACAGTCGAGCCTGAGAGACGCGGCCCGGAGCCGAGCCTGAGCGCTCCGCGTCGACCACGAAGAAGGCTCGCCGCAGGCCAGCCACCGGCATACCGGCGTCCGTCCGGAGGTTCCATGCCGTTCGTCCACCCGGTTCAGGTCTACTACGAAGACACCGACCACAGCGGCGTGGTCTACCACGCCAACTACCTGCGCTACATGGAGCGCGCCCGAGAGCACCTGCTCGGTGTTCCAGAGCTCGTGAGGCTCTGGGAGCACGAGCGAGTGGGCTTTGTGGTGTACCAGTGCAGCATGAAATTCAAGGAAGGTGCCCGCTTCGGTGATGCACTTGAGGTGCGCACTCGTGTGGAGAAAGCCAGCGATTACCGCGCCGTATTCGAACAGAACGTGTACCGAGTGGCCGACAACCGGTTGTTGGTTCTCGGAGAGGTGCACCTGTGCTGCGTGGATGGCGACCAGAAGCTCGTAAAGCTGCCCGCCAGCGTGCGGGCCCTCATGGACAACACCGAGACCAAGTGAGCGATCTGCATCGCCCCCAACGGAACGCCGCAGCCAGGACCACGCGTGTCGCGCAGGGTCGCGCCTACCCCGGGGCGGCCGACTCGAACACGGACTGCTCCGCATGGTAGAGCTGGCGCGCAATCCCGCCAGCCCGAGGACTCAAGCCCATGGCGAGACACTGGTAGCGAAGCAGAGGCAAGCCATGACGAACGGCTTGCACAAGCTCGGGCAGCAGGTCGGTCTCTGAAACCGCACGATCGGTGAGCCACCAGCATACCGCCTGATTGGAGTGTGCCAGATACGGCACCAAGGGGCCATGCTGTTGCTCACGGACCGTGAGTCGACGAGTCGGA
>CAJWOS010000444.1 GCA_913044235.1 uncultured Pseudomonadota bacterium | reverse complement strand
CTAACCCCTAACCCCTACCCCCTACCCCCTAGCCCTTGCCCCTAGCCCCTCGCCTATGAGGAAGGTGAAGATGATGCGCAGCTGCGAGAGGTTGAGTCCAGCGCCGAAGTAGGTACCAAACTGGCCCACCACCGCGTTGAGGTTGTCGCGTACCCCACCGAAATACCAGCCCGGCGCGATGCCGGCGTAGGCATTGAACACCCCGAGATCGAACAGCCCGGTGATGGGGAAGTCCAGTCCCGGCGTAGCGAACAGGCCCGTTTGTCCGTCTCCAAGGTCGACCACAAGCTCGTTGTAGAAGATGTCCGGTCCAGCTTGGAGGCCCACCACTTTGTGGAAGGGGCCGAAAAAGCTTCCCAGGCGCACGTCGTAGCCGGCGATTCCCGAGCCGAAGGTGTAGGCACCCTGCGCGCGAGTCTTTCCGAAGAACACTGGGTCACGCTTCTTTTGCTGGTACTTGAGCCCGGCTTCCGCACCCAGGCTCACGCCGTATGCACCGTCCCAGATCATCGCCCCAAACACCGGCTTGGCGTAGGGCGTTGTGTTGTAGGGACCTTCGAGGGTGAGTCCCCCCTGCTTGGCTGGCTTCGTCTCTTCACCTGTGCTCTCGGCGTCGCCGTCCTCGTTGTCCTGTGCCCAGGCGGGCGCGGTAAGCAAGGAAGCGATGAGTAGTAGGGCCGACATGGACACTCCAGGGGTGAGTCACTGCTCACCGGGACTCGAGGGTGCGTTGTCTTCTTCTTGTCGGGTTTCGGTCGTTCGTCAACCCACACCGCCCTTCCGGAAGCGTTTCGTCGGGGAGCTGACCAGAACGCTCAGTCCGGCTCCAAGTCTACGTGGCGGGCACGAGGGAACACCTCGCGGATCCGTGCCTCCAGCCGGTCAACCTCCTCGCCCACTTGATCGGTCACGGCATCACCAAACTCTTCGAGAAAGGCCATGAGCTTCTCTCCCGAGTCGAGCTCACGGGCCAAGGCGTCGAGATCTCGACCGTCTAGGTGACGACGAGCGAGCACGCGCCCGTCGAAGTCGATCTCCGCGGCAATGTGGTAGGCATCAGCACCTTCAACCACGGCACGCGCCATCACCACGTCTTCCACCACCGGATCATTCCGAAAGATCTCATTCATCCGCTGCAGCTCCTCCGGACGAACAGACTGGCCGATGAGGAGGGCTCGGTTGCGGCGCATCAGCACGAGTGCCACACCTCCGAGCAAGGCCCCGATGAGGAGGCTGCCGATTGGATCCCAGTACGGTGCGTGCGTGAGATGGGTGAGCCACACGGTGATAAACGCAAGAATGACACCAACAACGGCCGCAGAGTCTTCCAACAATACGGCCACTCCGAAGACGTCGTCTGTGGTGCGGATGTGCTCCCGCAACGAGAGCCCCTGCGCCTTGGCCTGCTTCTGGAGCGCTCGGACTGCGATGTAGAGGCTCGCACCTTCCGCGACCAAACTCAGAGCGAGGATGCCGAGGTTGATCCAAGGCGCGCTGGTGGCGTCATGGTGCCCGCCCACGATGAGAGACTGCACCCCGTGCGCGACGGTGACCCCGCAACCGAGGAAGAAGATCCCCACAGCCGACATCAACGCCCAGACGAATGCGTCGCGACCGTATCCATAGGGATGCTCTGGCGTCGGCGGCAGCTGCGCGCGTGACATGCCGACGGCCAGGAGCGACTGATTGCCCACATCGGCCATCGAGTGGATGCCTTCCGCGAGCATCGTGCCCGAGCCCGTGAGCGCAAACCCCACGAACTTGGCAACCATCACAAATGTATTTGCACCGATTGCGCTGTACACAGCGGCTTTGCTGCCTCCGGCCAATGGGCCTCCCTGGGATCATGAGTGCGGTGGGGAGGCATGGCGTACCGGGTACCGCGTACCGCGTACCGCGCACTCCGGCACCTATCGCACGGTCAAGCCGCTCAAGGAAGGTCGCTGCTCTGAGCTCGACGGCATCAGCTCCTCGAGAACCCCTCCAGGCCCCGTGTAGCTCGTGGCAGTCACCAGGCGCTCCCGGTAGGCCGTCTCTTCGAGCAGCCGAGCATGAAGCGCAGGGAGGTTGTACCAAGGCACACTCGGGAAGAGGTGGTGGGCAGCATGATGGTTGATGTGGAAGGGACTGATGACGAACGCCTCGACCATTCCTGCCTCGACATGGCGACTCACGCTCACTTCGTCTGTTCCCACGTCTCCTTCATGCTCGGAGATCCCCCGCAGCCGCAACAGAGCCGGCAGGAGCGTCATGCTGGGAAGGATCCAAAGCGCCAGGTACACCATCCATCCACCCGTGGCGTACAGGCCCAGCATCAGGGCCGTCACATACGCAGCAGTCCGCACGACCTCTGCATTCGTGGCCGGTGCATCTGCCGGCTTCGGCGTCGCGTCTGAGCGCTGCAGTCGGGCCACCAGAACGGGCCACGGGGCGTACAGCACCACGGCACGTGCAGTACGAGCAGTGTTCAAGCCGAACAGGTCCCGCAGGAAGACGGTGATCCCGCTCACGCGCGAGCGGGGAAACTGCCACTGGTCGTCTCCTTCAATCGTGGCTCGATCCGGATCCTGGGTGCGGTCATTGGCATGGCGATGGTGCGCAGCGTGCCGAATTCGGTACCGGCGCAGCAGCACATTGTTCGGCAGGCCGAGCAGCAAGTCGCCGAGCGTGTCGTTGAGTGTGCGGCTTGTGAGCAGTCGACCGTGTGCCGCATCGTGCATCAAGATGAGCAGCGCATGCTGGCGAGTGGCAATCACAACGCCCGCGGCCACCCACACCAGGGGATCCCCCGACACCACGGCACAGGCCACGCTCACTGCAATGAGGCCCCACTCACGACCGATCGCCAGAACGGCCCGAGCGTTGGAAATTTTGCTGAGGCGGCGGATATCGCTCGCGAGCGCTCTTCGATTCAGCACCCTCCTGGGCACTCCAAGATCATGGCCGGCGGTGGTACGAGATGTGATCATCCAGTCTCCCGGGGACGGTCGGCGACTCGTACAGTCGCTCCCGTCCCATTCTGGACACGGATCCGGTCTCCGAAATGTTGACACCTGGAGACAACTTCGCGATCTCTATCTCACACGAACCGCTCGAAGCGCTCGGTTCCACCGGGCCTCCCTGCGGCCCGTACCGTCTACAACCCGATGCGCCGAGAGCGCTGTTCGAGTGCAGCGACCTCATGGGGCTGGAGCAGGTGGGTCAACCCCGTCGGCTCGGGGGGACTGTTGGACTCCAGACGCGCCTGGAGACAGTCGCTCCACCACGCGTGCAGTGGGAGCCCCACCGACGACGACGAGGCGTCGACCACCCGTTGACGAGCACTCTGGTCGGATACGACGTGTGCACCCTCGGCCAGCAACAGCATCAACCGGGCACGGTCCACCCCGCCCTGCATGGCAATGCGCGGCTCCGCGACTTGTGCAGCACGACGCCAGGTCCCGTGATCGCCCAGACCGGCAGCAGCACGCGCCCAAAGCGTGCAGGTGAATGCACTGAGAGGGTCGGAGATGTCGTCGTCGAGCGCACTTACGAGCGGCATCAGCCGATCGAGGGCCGCAGCCGCAGCACCGGGATCGCCTGGACGCTCGTCCATCTCCGCCCAAGCCCGCAACAGGTGGGTTCGATGCCGCAGCGAGCGATCCCCCACCGCGCGCGCCAGCGCAGTCGCATCGGCCAGACACCGACGTGCGGCCTTCGGGAAGCCCGTCTCGAGGAGCACCAGCCCCCAAGTGGCCCGCGCAAGACACTCGAGCTGGCGCTCACCCACCGCCGTGGCGAGCTCGCTGGCTCGCTCTGCGGCATCGAGTGCAGACCGCAGCCGGCCTTCGCGCAAGTGTCGCTCCGCTTCTTGACAGAGAGCACGCAGGGTGGTGCCAGGAACCGTGGGATCGTCAATGCGCGCCGCCTCAACTTGGGCTTCGAGGCTGGGCAGGTCGGGGTGCACCGCCAGCGCAACGGTCTGAAAGACATCGGCCGACAAGACGGCCTGTCCTTCGGTGCACCGAACCACACCGCGAGACTCCAACTCCTCGATGGCCATTTCGGCCGTCTGGCCCACCACGGCGGCCACCAGCGCTATGGAAGCCGGTCGGTCGAGTAGGGCCAGGGTTGCGGCGACGGTTCGGGTGTCTTCGGCAAGATTGTCGAATGCGGTGTGCGCCACGATTGGCGGAGGCACCTGCTCAGGCAGCACCACCTTCTGTTCGGTGGTGTAGGCCTGAAGCAACGGCACCAAAAGCGCAGGCAGTCCGCCCGAGAGCGTGTGGAGACGCGCTGCAACGCTGGCTGCTTCGTCGGTGTGAGGGGCAAAACCCACCACCGTCCGACGCACATCGGCAATGCCCAGCGGCGGCAGCGGGACCTCCACCACCTCGGCTCCATCGGGCCGCGCTTGGTCCATCCGAAGTGAGATGAACACGGTGCCCCGACGAGTCTGCATCATCGACTCGAAGCGAGTGAGCTCCGCTTCTTCTTCCACTGTCACGACAGGGATTCCACGGCGGCGCGCAGACCCGGTGACCACCCGCGCAAGCCAGCCTCGGCCGCCCCCACGAGGCCCAATGGGGAGCACCCAGACCTTTGCGCCATCTTCGGCACGCTTGAGGGCCTGCGCCGCCGCGGCGAGTGCATCTTGTCGCCCAGCGATCTGCACGCCTTCGTCACGACCCGCCGACAGTGCTTCCCGCACCAGATCGGCGGAATGATAGCGATGGGCGGGATCCGGCGCGAGCAGCCGAAGGATGACAGCCTCCAGATCCGTGGGGATCCCAGGGTCGAAGGTGCCCGGCCGCGGAGGCAGCTCGTCCCGTCCGCTGATCCCCTCAAACGGACGACGACGGGTGAGGAGGTGGTACAGCGTCGCACCCAGCCCGAAGAGATCCGCCCGCGGATCGACGCGACCACCCGATGCCTGCTCCGGCGCCGCATAGGCTGGCGTGCCCACCAGGGTTCCGTGCCGTGGCTCCACGTCTCCGTCGCGCTGGACGATGCCGAGATCGGACAACAAGACGCGACCATCATCTGCGATCAAGACATTGGTGGGCTTCACGTCGCGATGCACCAGCCCATGCGAGTGCAGGTGCCCGAGCGCGTCACACAGCGCAGCGCCGATGGACCGACACCGCCCATAGCGTTCCGCCGGCGGCCGGCGGTGCAGCTTGTCGATGTAGACCCGAAGCTCAGTGCCCTCTACATACTCCATGGCCAGATACGGACGGCCCAGGTGCGAGCCGTGGGCGGTGTACGCCACGATGCCGGGATGTTCAAGGTCTGCCAGCGACCGACATTCCCGATCGAAGCGGTCGACCAGCGCCTGGTGCGAGTCGTCGAGCGGGCCAAGCTGTCCATCGCGACCCGGGCGCGCGCTGACATGGTCGCCGCCCCGCACACGTACCCGCACGCCGTCGCGACCGACGAGCGCGTGCGCATCGTCAACGACGGCCCCGCGCCGCCCTTCGCCGACTGTGAGGTCCGGGGGCGGCCGGCGCACCGCGTCTTCGCGCAAGGCGTGCGGCGGCCCGGCGCGCTGCCCGCGGCTTATGGGAGGCGCGGCGCCGCGAGCCGCGCCGGCGCGCGCGAGAAGGTCTTGGACGCTCTGCATACGACACTGTTTACGGATACGACGGTGCGGTACGGCGCCGCGAAAATCAAGGCGCACCGCTGCGTCTTGCACGCGCAGTCGCCGTTCTGCCGCGCGGCGCTGCAGTTCGCGCCCCAAAACGGCGTCGACCTGCCCTTCTGCGGGGCCGCGCTGGAGACGCACCTTCGGAGGCTGGTGGCGTACCTCTACACACAGGATAAGCGCGAGCTCGAGGCCCTCCTCGACGCGTGCTACGCCGACGACGACGAGAGTGGCGACGAGCCCGCCGCCGTGACCGTCGCGCGCGTCGCGGACGCGTCGCAATTAACAACCGAAGAATTGGAGGCCACTCTCAGAGAAAGGGGCCTCCAGGAGGCCGCGGACGCCTTCGCCGCGGCCACGCGGAAGCGCGACGAGCCGGCGGGGCCGTTACCTCCTAGGATGATGGCTCATGCGAGGACTTGGGCCGAGCGCCATCGTCGAGGACGGTTGCCGCCGGTGCACCCCGTGTCGACGGACGACGAGGAGCGGCCCGTGCCGACGCTAAGACCGTCGACGC
>CAJWOS010000443.1 GCA_913044235.1 uncultured Pseudomonadota bacterium | reverse complement strand
CCCCTGCCGGTGCAGCAGGTGCTCGACATGGGCCAACGAGCCACGGGCATCCTGGCCTATCTCCACCACCATGGGGTCACGCTTCGGAATCTTGGGGCCACCAACTTCTTGATTCAAGATGGTGAGCGGGTGGTCTTGTACGACCCCGACATTCGAGAGGTCCACGAAGAAAAGGCGCCCGACGACGAGCGCAAGTCCGATGTCGCCTTGCTCGGACAGCTGCTTCAACGCTTTGTGCCGGTCGAAGCCGAAGCGCTCACCGAAGTCCTTCGACAGTGCGCCAGCGGGGCATTCGAAACGCCCTTTGCTTTTGGACGCGCGCTCGAAGACCTGATCCGAGCCAACCTCGCAGAGCCCTCCCCCATCGCTGCAGGCATGACCGACGTTGGGCTGGCACGCACGCTCAATGAAGACAACTGGGGTTGGCGTCGCCTGTCTGACGACATGGACCTCTATGTGGTGGCCGATGGAATGGGTGGCCACGACAGCGGAGAGGTTGCGAGCCAGATGGCGGTGGAGACCTTGTGCGACGAAGCGTTCCGCTCTCTCAACGAAGAGTGTGGTGTGTCGCACGAGCGGGTCGAAGCGACCTTCGATGCCTCTTTCCAGGCTGGCAACAACGGCATCAAAGAGCACTCGGAGCATCTGGGCAACGACATGGGAACCACCATGGTGGCTGCCCTTGTCATCGATCGGAAGTACGCATTCGTCGCCAATGTTGGCGACTCACGCGGCTACCTGGTGCGGGGCGAAATGCTGCACCAAATCACTCGCGATCACTCCCT
This sequence comes from uncultured Pseudomonadota bacterium, assembly GCA_913044235.1. Taxonomy (GTDB): domain Bacteria; phylum Myxococcota_A; class UBA796; order UBA796; family UBA2385; genus CAJWOS01. Next base: position 5,373 of record CAJWOS010000443.1, on the reverse strand, counting down.
GGTCGCAAAGATGGTCGAGCAGGGGCGCATCACGGAAGAAGAGGCTCGAGTCCATCCCCACTCCAACATCCTATTGCGCACCGTAGGGACGGACTACGACGTTGACATCGACATCTTCAACGTCGACTTGGCTCCCGGAGACCGCATCTTGCTGTGCTCCGACGGCTTGTGGGGCGAAGTGGAAGATGCCGAGATCGAGTCGATCATGAACCACTTCCCCAACGACCACCGGTCCGCCTGCCGCGAGCTGGTCCGCGCCGCTCACCACGGCGGCGGGAAAGACAACGTGACGGTCCTCATTATTGGCATTCCCGAATAATTAGCCCCGGGACTCGTGCCTCACGCGGCCACCGTCTTCCCGTGCGGCCAGACCGTCAAGCAGCCTCCCTCAGCGACCTTTCACCAGCGGCAACAGCTCTCCGGCCACGGCGGCGTCGAGTTCTGCTGCGGGGGGCTGTCCAACGGCGAAGAGGCGACCTTCACCATCCAGAATCAGGGTGAGGGGCAGGCTGCTTTCTGGGATGCCATACCGACTCCGGACCACGCCAAACTCATCGCGCACAATGGGAAACTGAAGCTTTTCCTTCCCGACCCAGGCTGCCAGCGGACCAAGCTCACCCTGGTCCGACGAGATTCCCACCAGGACCACGCCCTTGTTGGAATACTGCCGGTGCAGTCGATCGAGTTGCCCCAGTCCATCGCCGCCACGGGACCGGTCGAAGAAGTACAGCACCACGGCCTTGGCCGGCAGACGGGGCGAAACACCCACGAAGTCTCCGAGCTCCACTTGCGGTCGCGCGGTCAGTCTCACCGCGGCATCTTCGTTGACCGCGGGTAGCATGAACATCGGCGCTGGCTCACCAAGATCGACCGACGGAAGGGCCGGGGCAGCGAGCGCTGCAGACAAGAGGGCTGCCAGGACCATGAGGACTCCACGCAAGGGCATCGACTCGAGCAGACGCCTCGAACGAACGAATGCCGTGCACTATTCGGCTCGTAACGGATATCACTTCAGCTGACCTGACTGTACCGCCGTGCCCATGGAGAACATTTGGCTGTCCCGACCCACATTCGACCTCTCCATGAAGACCACCTTGCCCATCGCATCGCATGCGCAGTGGCCGCGGAGGGGGGTCGCGCCTGGATGGTGGGCGGCAGTGTTCGCGATGCGCTGCTCAATCGCGAGAGCAAAGATGTAGACCTTGAAGTCCATGGACTCTCCGCAGTTCACCTGGAAGCGGTCTTGCGGCGTGTGGGCCCCGTAGCCTCCGTTGGTCGCAGCTTTGGCGTGTTCAAGGTCGGCCCTGGCGAAGATCCAATCGATGTGGCGCTTCCAAGACCGACCAAAGCGCAAGTCGACAGCACACGGGGAGCGGTGCAGGGGGATCCTCATCTCGGGCTCGACGTCGCCTGCCGTGGACGCGACCTCACTCTGAATGCCATCGTGGCGGATCCTCGTACCGGAGAGCTTCGCGACCCAACACACGGACGACGCGATCTTCTGGCCGGTCAGCTCAGAGCTGCAGACCCCCTCCGGTTCGCCGACGACCCTCTGCGTGTGATCCGCGTGGCTCGTTTTGCAGCCACGCATGACCTCGAGCCGACACCCGATCTGATCGCGCTGTGCCGCACGATCGATCTGTCGACCGTCGCTGGAGAGCGGCTGGCGAGCGAGACAACACGCGCCCTCCTCCGAAGCAATCGCCCGGCTCGCTTCTGCCACATCCTCCGTGAGACCGGTGCATGGGACACCATCTGGTCGCCATGTCCTTGGTCAATCGAGCTGGAACAAGCGCTCGACCGCGCCGTCGCATTTCGAGCTTCAGTCGGCCCAGCCCCCCGCGATCTTGCATTGATGCTTTCGGTCGCGCTCGGAACCGCCACACACGCAGTGGACTCTGTGCTCGACCGCTTGCACATCCACAAGCGACAAGGCTTCGATGTACGGCAGACCATTCAACAGGTACTGCCGCACGCTGCAAAGCTGGCAACCTGCTCAGAACCGGCCCTCGATACCGCGCTGCGAACCACCGCCGAACAGGTTGATGTGGCCGTGGCAGTGGCGACCGCCGCATCCCTGACGCCCACCTTCGATGGAGCCGCCGCGAGACTGCGCGCACAAACGCTCGGAGTCCTCCATGCGCCGCTTGCTCCACTGCTCTTTGGCCGTGACCTGATCCGACTGGGAGTGCCCAAGGGCCCGATGCTGGGACAATTGCTCGCCCAAGTCCGGATGGAGCAGCTTGAAGGTCGGCTGTCGACACCTGAGTCCGCCGAACGACGCGCACAAATGCTATGGACCGAACACGCGTCTTCGCGCACGTAATGTCGACCAGGATTCCGCTTGAGGGCCACGATGAACCCGTTCATCCTTTTTCTTTGCACCACGGGCATTGTCCAAGCGACTCCGGACGCTGCAGAGAAGGCGCCCGAGACCACCGATAACGAGCCCCAAAGCTCGGAAGTATCTCCCAAGATTGGTCTCGAGTACGAGGCGTTTTTGCGCTCGGAGTACCTCACCGGACAGCCCATTGTGGTTCCAGTGCGAATCTGGAATCCGGGTGCCACCACACTGACTGCACCCGACATCGAGCGTCGGCCGTGGTTGATCGGCTTCACATTCAAGCTCAGCGAAGGCGAGCTGGAGCGGCGCCGCACCACGCCTCCGGAGACCGATCCCGGCCAAACCCTTCGCCTCGCGCCGAGAAGCCAACGCCGCACCCTCCTCCAACTGCCCCTCGGAGATACCCTGAAGGTAGGCGAGTACGACCTCCAGGTGCAGATCGAATACGAGGCGAACATCCGGGCGATTGCCACCCGAACCGTGCAGGTGGCCCAGCCACATCCGGTCGAAGCAGACCTCCTTCGTGGCGTGTCCGCAGCACGCAGAAGCACAGACCACACAGTGTGGCTCCACAAAGCCACCGACGGGTTCGACCTGTACCTGTCTCCAGCCAGCGGGATCCAACATGGCCGAACGCGCTGGCTCGGCCGACTTCCTGACCAGATCCGACCTACCCTCACGGAGTCTTCAAGCGCGGAAGGAGGCACCCGTCATGTGGTGTGGCAGGCCGGCGATCGGGGAATCGGTTGGCTGCCGGTCGAGACCTTGGGGGTCGAGTCCACCATCCAGTCGCTGGAGACCCCATGGCCCACCATCGAGCCCGTAGGACAGCCTGCGACCGACGGCGCCGGCAACCTCCATGTACCGATCTGGATCCCAGGGCCCAAAGGCAAGAACGGGGAAATTCGAGTACTCACCGTCATGGATCGCGGAGCGGTCAGCTACCGCCGAGCCGCCGCGTTCAAGATCCGCCCCGTGTCCGTGTCCACCACGGTCGACGATGCTGGTTCTGTGCAGCTTCTCGTGGCCACCGAGCAAGCCATCGACCTGTATTCCATCCGCACCACCGCCGACACCCACACCGACCTGCCCATACCGGGCCGACGGGTGCTGCGCGCAGAGGAAGGGAGCCAAATCGCCCAGGCACAGTTCGGCTTGCTCCCCTCCTCCAACACCACCGCCGGAGGACTCTCCATCCTCAGTACCGCCCAGGTCGGCGCGGTGCTCCGATCCCAGTGGACCAGCCTGCGGGGCGCGACCATTCATTCCGTTCCCGACACACCGTTACCCGAGAACGGGTTGCTCAAAGATGTGTTGCCCGGCCTTGACCACAAGACCGTTGGCTATCTGTTCAAGATCGATACGCGCACGGCACAGTATGTCGAAGCGGAGAAACGCTTCACATTCGAAGAGTCTTTGCACGGCGACTGGGGGCTGAGCCGGCGCACTGATGGTTCGGCCGTTCTCACACGCACTGCGAAGGAAGCCGTCTTCGTGACTAAGGTGCTCCGCGCCACCCCGTAAAGCCGCCGCCTCCTCGCGGCCGGACCCCGAGAACCAAAACGGCGACGCAGAGTTGCGTCGCCGTTGCACCTGACCGGAAAGCCTCTACAAGCGAGGGTAGTCCTGCACCTTGTTGTACGGGATTCGGTACTCAGCAGGAAGCGCCTCTTCAGGCGTACCTGCAAGCTCAGGCGGAATCTCGAGCGCGTCTGTGAGGACCTCGCCGGCGCTCGGTGGCGTGACAAGAGCGTAGTCGTCACAGCAGATCGAGCTCACGGAGAGCAGACTGCTCACGGCACCACTGTCGACCCGGTTGCCGTTCTCGGAGAGAATCGACTGGTACTGCGTACCACCAGGCAACGACTCCACCGTGGTGTACTTGCAGTAGTTTTCCGAGGCGGCCCCGATCTCGCGTCCGTCAGGGTCGTAGGTCTCGGTGAAGCCATCACAGACATCGTCTTCGACCCGGTCGTTGCACAGCCCCGGGTGCACGCAGCAGAAGCCCTGCTCCACCCCACCTGCAACCGCGAGCTCAAGCTCTTTGGTACAGGAAAGCGTTGCGTAATCCGGCTCGTCAGACGCCGTCGGTACCATCGATTCCTCGGGAATCACAAGCTCCTGGCGAGGCGAGATGACAATGTCGTTGCAGCTTCCGGCATAGACCAACGCACCGTACCCAAGGGCACCATCGTTGTTCGGGACTGAGAAAGTCTCCATCACAACCGTGAACTGAATTCCGGTGCGGCCCTCTACGTCGATCTCGCAGAACTCGAGGTGACCACGACCCGAATGGTGCTCACCAAGGGTCTGACCACGCTGGACACACTCACCATACTCGATGGAAATCGTGCGCCCGAGGGAGTCCGTGTAGTAGCCCTGAAAGTCACCAAGCTCCACACCAGGCGAGCCCGTGTAGTACGAGGACATGCCGACGAAGAGGTCAAGGTCACCATCGTCCTCGAACAGGTCGGCGTACAGCCTCTTGGTTTCCCGTTCGAGCTGGGCAACCGAGTGGTTCCAGAAGACCGTTTCAGGGTCGACCATCACGCAAACAGACTCCAACGGCTCTGCTGCGCTGCCATCCTCAGCGGGCACCACGGTCGGGACCGTGAAGGTATAGGAGGACCCGCCACGAACCCCAGACTCAGGCATTCCCAGCTGCCCGTAGTAGCAGGGCTGGTAGCCGTTTGAGTCTGCATTGTCGGCGCACCACGCCTGCGGATCGGAAGAGACCCGGAAGTTGAAGTAGTCTTCAAAGTTCATGAGCCGAAGCTCACCGATGGTGACAACCGCCGGGAACTTGCTGTTGTCCGGGAGAAGGTCGGTACCTTCCCGGTCACACCCAGCGAGCGCAACGGCCACGAGCGCGAAATAGATTCGGTTACTCATATTTGAATCCGAGTGTGACTTCGAAGTTGTCTTCAGGCGACTTCAGAGCATCGCCTTCGTCGGCAATCCAGTCGCCACGGTCGATGAAGTTCGCGGGAGCGTTGAGAATACCGGCCTCGGTGGCGCCAGTGTTGTAT
>CAJWOS010000442.1 GCA_913044235.1 uncultured Pseudomonadota bacterium | reverse complement strand
TTCGGCTTGCTGGGGCTCGCCGCCCATGGGGGCGTGGGCGTGGACCTCGCGCCCAGCTGGCAAGGGGGCTCCATGCCGCCACGCGTGCTGTTTTCCGAGGCGACCAAGCCGATTCGCCGAGAGCATCCCACGGAGTGGAATAACCTGCCGATGGAGCGCAGTGCCGTCGGCGCAGGGCCGGGGGATTCGCTCCAGCTGCTCGTTCGACCTCTCGCTGGCGGAGCGCGTGACCTCCGTCGGGTGGTGCCTGGGGCGCCGGCCGTGGTGGCACCGGATGCGCCCACTCGGGCGGCCGCAAAGCATCTGCTCGATGGAATCACGCAGTGGGACGCCACCGCGCCACCCCATCGAGACGCAGAGTTTGACGACGCCACCCATCAGGCGCTCATCGAGCTCGGCTACTTGGATCCCGACACACCGCTCCCATCTTCCGCGCCCTGAGCGTTGGTCGCAGCGGCCACTTGTCCGCGGGCTGCGTGCCAGTCGTGGGCAAGGGCTTCCATCAGGCCTCGCTGGAGTGTGAGTAGGTCGTCGAGCACGGCGTCTTCGGGGATGATTCGATGGCCGAGAACCTGGGCCGCAAAACGCACCACCAGGTTGTCGAGCAGGAGTAGGTTCCAGCGTCCATCGATCGACCAGTGACCCGCTGTGGGCTGCATGGCAAGGGTCACGGTGCTTCCGTCCCCATCGGGACCGGACGCGCCTTCGGAAATCCCCTCGAAGAATCGCATGGCGTGTGCCTCCAGGCCCATCGCGTTGCCCGCGCTGGCGACCATGAACCCGGTGAGTCCACCATCGGAGCGGAAGTCGACCGCAGGCAGAGTCCGTAAGCTGGCCGAGAGACGAGCGTGGGTGTCGGAGACCTCGTACCGGAGGGGAACCGTCCAGTGGTCCACCATCAGCCGGGTCCCCTTCAGGCGAAGGATGCCGCGCGGGCGCAGGGCCAGCTTCGCCGCTCGGGTACTGGCGATGTCGACTGCGTGCGCGAGAGTGGGGGTGCCATTTCGCACGGGCACCAAGGCCCCATTGCGCACCGCGAAGCGGATGCCAAAGCGACCAGGACTGCGGATCCAGACCGTGCCCAGCTCCCCGTGTGGATGCTGCACGGCGACAGAGAGATCGGCGACCGCGCCCATCCGGCGCACGAAGCGCGCGAGTGCTGGGTGCCCGGACTGGGCAATCCGATCGGCGTCGACCCTCATGGCGAGGTCGACTTGAAGGACGTCCTCGGCGAGCCGCCGGCCCCATCGATCCACGGTGAGGATGCTATCGAGGGCAGCGGTTGTGCGTGGAAAGTCTGCCCGGAACCGTGCCTGGATGGCGTTGTCGGTGGCGTCGCCCGCGGTGCCGTGGGCCGCTCGCTCCAGTGCCAGTGCCAGCTCTGCGGCCATGGAGCGGGCGTTGCGGGGAGCGATGGGATGCGTGGACAGGGACAAGACGCCATCGGCGGCGAATGCAGCGGAGGCATGCCAGGGCTGGGGCTTGAGGCTCGCCCACCCATCGATGTCGCCGAGGATGTCGCTGGGAGGCTGTCCTCGGGCATCGAGGGTGACGCGGTAGCCGCTCTCGCTCCCGCCCCGACCTGCGATGTGCACTCGGTGGGCATCACCATCGACTTCGGGCAGCCGCTTCCACGTGCGCTGGAGGTCCAGCTCCAGCATGCCGTCTCGCAGCTCTTCGAGCCACTGGGCTGTGGCATCGTCGACCTGGAGTCCTCGAGACAATGCGAGGAGCCATTCGGCAACCTGGTCACCACGGGTGCAGGCGTCTGCTCCTTCATCGAGGGCTGTCGCGGCTTGCCAGAGGCCGAGCTCTGCTGGGTCGGGGAGCTTTGCTCCCACCAGTCCGACCGTCAGTCCGAGCAGCCCGAACCACCAGCCAGACCTCGACTCATGACACCCGACGCTCTTCGGCTGACTCGGCATCGTCGATCCGCTCGATGGCCCGTAGCACCGCCTCAGGCGTGGCCGGAAGGGTGAGGAAGGGCGGGTGCGCATCCGACTGGAACGCAGCGATGGCGGCCCGCAACGCGCCCGGCACGGAGAGCGCCAGAACAAATGGTGGCTCGCCCACCGCCTTGCTGCCCCGAATCACCTTGTCGTTGGTGGCGTTTCTCAAGAGATCCACGCGGAAGTCGGTGGGGACATCGCCTGCGGAGGGAATCTTGTAGGTGGACGGACCATGGGTGAGCAGGCGCCCGGCGGAGTCGAACTGGAGCTCCTCGGTGGTGAGCCAGCCCATGCCCTGCACGAAGCCACCCTCGATCTGCCCCCGGTCGATGGTGGGTACGAGTGAGTCGCCCACGTCGTGGAGGATGTCGATGCGCAAGACCCGGTACTCACCGGTCAGGCCACACACTTCGACCTCGGATATGGCACCGCCAAATGCGAAGTAGAAGAACGGCCGTCCGCGCCCGATGGCGGGGTCGTAGGTGATTCCAGGGGTGGCGTAGTATCCGGTAGACGACAGCGAGACTTGCTGCGCCCAGCAGCTGCGGGCGAGCTCGCCGAAGGCCATCGACGGACCACCGGGGATCGAGACGCGACCGTTTGCGAAGACGAACGTTGCGGGGTCGGTTCCGTCGAGGGTGTCCGCGGCGACTGCTCGCATTCGCTCCACGATGGCTTGGCAGGCACGGGCCACAGCGGCGCCGTTGAGGTCACTGCCCGAGGAGGCGGCGGTGGCAGAGGTGTTGGGCACCTTGTCGGTCTGGGTGGTCATGATCCGGACCGCGTCGCGCTCGATGCCAAAAGCATCGGCCGCCACGGCCCGAATCTTGGTGTGCAGTCCCTGGCCCATCTCCGTTCCGCCGTGGTTTACCTGCACGGTGCCGTCGGTGTAGACCAGCACCAATGCTCCGGCTTGGTTGAGGAGGCTTGCGGTGAAGGAGATGCCAAACTTGACGGGCTGGAAGGCGAGGCCGCGCTTCCGCCAGCGTGAGGTGGCGTTGAAGCGACGGATCTCGGCCTGACGGGCCTCGAGATCGGCAGACTCCTGCAGCGTGCGCGCGAGTCGGGGCAGCTGGTTCTGTTCGATGATTTGCCCGAAGTGGGTCTCGTTGCGAGGGGCATCGCCGTAGAGATTCATCGTTCGAATGTGGGTGGGATCCAGGCCCAGCCAGACCGCTGCGGCATCGATGGCCGCTTCAATGGCCACTGCTCCCTGGGGGCCGCCGAATCCTCGGAACGCCGTATTGGATGGCAGGTTGGTGGCGCAGACCCGGCCGGTCGTGCGCAACGCCTCGATGTGATAGGCGCCGTCGACATGGAAGAGGGCCCGGTCCATGACGGGGCCGGAGAGATCGACGGTCCAGCCGCCGTTGCTCCAGAGCGAGATGTCGAAGCCCAAGAATCGACCGTCGCTGGCGAAGGCCGCTCGCCAGCGCGCGAGGAACGGGTGCCGCTTGCCGGTCCAGGCCATGTCCTGTTCACGGTGGAGCCAGCAACGGCAAGGCCGTCCGGTGACCCAGGCGCCCAGTGCGGCATAGGCGGCATACGGACTTGCTTGGCTCTCCTTGCCGCCAAAGCCCCCGCCCATTCGAGGGACGGCGACCACCACGCGATGGTTCGAGATGCCGAGAGCGTTTGCGACGACATGCTGCACTTCGGTGGGATGCTGGGTGCTCGAAGACACATGTACCGTGCGGTCTTCACCCAGAGTCGCGAGAGCGGCCTGGGTCTCAAGGTAGAAGTGGTCCTGACCAGGGATGCGCTCTTCCCCGGAAATCACCAGGTCGGCGCGCGCGAAGGCACCGGTGAGGTCGCCGCGCGAGATGGTGTGGGGCTCGGTGTGGAAGGCGTTGCGGGCGATGGCCTCATCGATGGTGAGAACGGGGGCTTCCACATCGATCTCAACCACGACGGCACGAGCGGCCGCCCATGCCTGAGCCTCGGTCTCGGCCACAACGAGGGCGATGGCCTGGCCTTGGTAGTGGACCTCCCCATCTGCCAGGAGGGGCTCGTCGTGGCGGATGGGGCCCCAGAGTCGATCTCCGGGAATGTCGTCGATGGTGAGGACGGCATGGACCCCGGGGAGAGAGCAGGCAGGCGCCACGTCCAGGCGCACAATCCGACCCCGCGCCACAGTGGAGCCCACCGGGACCACGAACAGAGTGCCGGGAGGGCCCGGATCATCGGCGACATAGCGGGCAGCGCCGGTGACGTGGAGGTGGGCACTTTCGTGGGGACTCGGGCGACCGACAACGCTCATGGCCGACCCCCAATCACGACCGTACCCACAGGCCTCTGGGGCAGGGCAGGTGTGGATGCGTCGCTGGTCTCGTCGAAGAAGGCCCGCAAGAGATTGGCAGCAACCCGGGCGCGGTACCAAACGGTGCCGCGGTGGTCGTTGATGGGATTGAAGTCACGCGCGATGGCTTCCGCCGCAGCTTCGACGGTCTCGGCGGTCCAGGGTGCGCGGCGCAGCACAGCCTCGGCCTCGCGGGCCCGCGAGGGGGTTGCAGCCATTCCGCCGTAAGCCAGCCGCGCATGGAGAACGTTCCCGGAGGCATCCATCGCGACCACCATCGCTGCACAGACGGCGCTGATGTCGAGCTCGCGACGCTTGGATACCTTGAAAGCGGACTGGCGGGCTCCGGCTGGCGGCTCGGGCACTTCGACGGCCAGCAGCACTTCTCCCGGCTGGAGCGCAGTCTTGCGGTACGCCAGAAAGAACTCCGACATCGGCACACGCCGGTCGCCGAGCGGTCCGCGGATCACCGCGGTGGCGTCGAGCGCGAGCATGACGGGGGGCAGATCGCCGATGGGGGAGGCGTTGCAGAGATTTCCACCGACTGTGGCGCGGTTCTTGATCTGACGAGATGCGAAGTACCGCAGCATTCGCGCCACGATGGGGAGGCGGTCCTTTGCCCAGGCCTCAAGATCAGACAGTCGCACACCGGCACCGATGGTGTACACACCGGCTGCATGCGTGAGGCGGCCGAGCTCGGGAAGGGCCGCGAGGTCGACCAGAAGAGGCCACTTCTCCCCGCGCTTGGTGATCCACAGCCCGAGATCGGTCGCGCCGTTGACGTAGACGGGTGGCTTGCCGTGTTCTGCGACCGCTTCGAAGAGGGCGCTCCATTGGGTGGGGCGAAGGAAGCGGTGCTCACCATGGGTGATGTCGACAGGTCCTGCGGTGGGCGCGGCCTTGGCGCAGGCCGCTGCAAATCGGTCATGCGGACAGGTTCCAGCCACGGTCTCCAGGGCGTCGCGGATGGGTCGGTATCCCGTGCAGCGGCAGAGGTTGCCGCAGATCTGGTCGTCGAGACGGGCCTGGTCGGTGAGGTCGGTTCGGTATGTGGCTTCGAAGAGGCTCATCACGAAACCCGGCGTGCAGTAGCCGCACTGGGAGCCGAGCGTGTCCACCATGGCCTGCTGCGCTGGATGCAGGGCTTCCCGCTCGGCGAGACCTTCGACCGTGACGACATCGTGGTCGGCGAGCTGCGCCACAGGCAAGATGCATGCGCAGACCGAACGCCAGCTGCTGCAGCCCGCCGCGTTGGGGCTGCGAATGGCGATGGTGCATGCGCCACAGTCGCCCTCGGCGCATCCTTCCTTGGTTCCGGTTCGACCGCTTTGGCGGAGCCACTCCAAGGTGGTGGTGGTGGGCTCGATGTCGCGAAGCACCACGTTCCGCCCGTTGATGCTTATTGTGATGGACATGACCCTCCTTTTCGTTCGGGTGGGGGGATCCTACCGGGTTTCTCCAAGTTGAGGATGGGTTTATGGTCGAAAAAGTCCTCTGACACCTTATGTTCGTGGTGCCTATCCTATCGTTCCGTCTGTGGAACGGACGTGCATCGTTCAGTCTGCGGTCTCGATGGTGCAGTCGGCTTCCGCCGCACAAGACCAGTCGTCGGGGAGATTTCCGTCGAAGACCACCCCCGTGGCGGTGAGCGTGCCCCCCGCGGCGTAGAGCGCGGCACCTGCAGTCGCGGCCTCGTTGTCGGTAAATGTGGCATCGGTCACCTGCACAGAGCCTGTATCGGTGATGGCAATGGCCCCGCCCGTGCTGGCAAAGCTCGCGGAAAAGCTTCCGCCGTTGACGGTCAGTGCGCCGTCTTCTCGAACCGCGATGGCACCGCCGGAGCCATCGGCCGAGCTCTGTTCGAAGGCGGTGTCTGAGATGGTGACCGCTGCGCCCGAACCGGTCATTGCTCGCCCAGAGCAAGCCGAA
>CAJWOS010000441.1 GCA_913044235.1 uncultured Pseudomonadota bacterium | reverse complement strand
GCGCGGCGGAATTGACGGGCCTGTGGTGGCGCCTTCGGCGTCCGACCTGGGCAACGTAGAGATCTACCGGAAGCACTCGGCCGACTACGTGGAAGAGACTGCTGAAGCCTGAGCTTCGGTCCCACAATGTCACTTTGCCTCGGGGGCGGTCGCGATACGCGCCGCCCTCGGTCCGTACAGGGCAACCGGATCTCGCACGGGGACCACTCGGTGCTGCGGTGCGGTCGCCAGTTTTCATCCCAGGCAACCCGCAGGGCAGGGGACACGCTGCATGCGTGCCGAGCCTGTCCTTCCATCAGGAGTTCGACATGGCCATCTCGATGGCAGACATCAAAGCTCTTCGCCAGCGCACCGGCGCCGGCATCCTTGACTGCAAAAAGGCGCTCGCCGAAAACGATGGCAACGTAGACGCGGCCATCGACTGGCTCCGTGCCAAGGGCATCGCAAAGGCCGCAAAGAAGGCCAGCCGCGCAGCCACTGAAGGCCTCGTCTACAGCTACATCCACGATGGTGGCCGGATCGGCGTGCTCGTGGAAGTGAACTGCGAGACCGACTTCGTCGCTCGGAACGAAAGCTTCCAGGAGCTGTGCGAAGACATCGCCATGCACATCGCTGCTTCCGCTCCTGAGTATGTCTCGAAGGACGAAGTGGACCCCGCTGCTGCCGCCCACGAGCGCAAGGTGCAGCTTGAGCGCATCCGCGAAGAGGGCGACAAGCCCGCAAAGATGCCGCAGGATCGCTGGGACATGATCCTCGAAAAGAAGATCGATGGTCGGATGCGCAAGTGGTTCGAGAGCGTCTGTCTGCTCGACCAGCCATTCATCAAGGATGACGCCAAGACTGTGGCGCAGATGCTTGCCGACTCGGTGTCCACTATCGGCGAAAACATTCAGGTTCGGCGCTTCGCACGCTACGTGCTCGGCGAAGGTCTGGAGAAGAAGCAGGACAACCTCGCGGAAGAAGTCGCGAAGATGACCGCCGAAGCCAACGGCTGACGTCTCGTTTGAACGGGCCCCTCATGCGCAGCATGGGGGGCCTTTTTGCATCTGGAGAGTCTGCACACTTCGCGGGCGTGTCCTTTGCGGGCCAAACGCGGGCAAATGGGCTACTTCAGCGCGCCGGTATGTCTTGCCCGGGCTGGTTGAGTTCAGTCCATGGTGGCAACCCGAGCACCCCTCCCAAGCCTCGTGGAGAATGGATGCCTTCGACTCCTGCGTACCGCCGTGTCCTCCTCAAGATGTCGGGCGAGATGCTCGCCGGACCGGGAGCTTCAGGCATCGACCCGGCCACCATCCAACGCTTCGCGCGTGAGATCGGCGATGTGCGGGCGATGGGTGTGGAGATTTGCGTTGTGGTGGGCGGGGGCAACATCTTTCGAGGCCTCGCTGGAGCCTCCCGAGGGATGGACAGGGCGCACGCCGACTACATGGGGATGCTCGCCACAGTGATCAACTGCTTGGCGCTACAGGATGCTCTTGAGCAGCATGGCGTGTACACCCGGGTCATGACCGCCATCGCGATGGACCAGATCGCAGAACCTTACATCCGTCGCCGGGCAGTTCGGCACATGGAAAAGGGACGCGTGGTGCTCTTCGCCGCTGGAACCGGAAACCCCTACTTTTCAACCGACACCGCCGCCGCGTTGCGGGCTGCGGAGATCCACGCTGAGATCATCCTCAAAGCCACGAAAGTGGACGGCGTCTACGATCGTGACCCGGAAAAGCACCCGGATGCAAAGCGCTTCGAGAGCCTTTCGTACCTCGAAGTTCTCAATCGTGGACTGCGGGTGATGGATGCCACCGCTGTGAGCCTCTGCATGGACAACGACCTTCCCATTGTGGTGTTCGACCTAAACGTTCCGGGCAACGTGGCCCGCGTAGTGTGTGGCGAGCCCATTGGCACCCATCTCACCTCGGGCAGTTGAACCGACCCATTTCGCCCCATGGAGGATGCATGAGCGACGAGTACCTCGAATCGATGAACGATGACTTTTCCGGTGTGATTGGCCGGTATGAAAGGAACCTCGTGTCTGTGCGAACGGGCCGAGCATCCCCGCAGATGCTGGAAAACGTCCAGGTCATGGTGGCATCGTACGGTGCTTCCATGCCGATCAACCAGCTCGCCAGCATCTCGGCTCCCGACGCCCGGCTGCTCGTGCTGAACCCCTGGGACAAGAGCACCATCTCAGACATCGAGAAGGGGATTCTCTCGGCGGGCATGGGGCTCAATCCGCAGAATGATGGGCAGATTATTCGAGTGCCCATCCCGGCCCTGACCGAAGAGCGGCGCCGCGATCTGGAGCGGAAGGTCAACGCGATGGCCGAAGATGCACGGATTGGTGCGCGGCAGGTACGGCGCGAGTACAACGACATCTTCAAGGAGCTCGAGAAGGAAAAGGAGATCTCGGAAGACGATCTCAAGCGCTTCATGGGACTGATCCAGGACGCGACCAACGGCTGCGTGACCAAGGTCGACGCCATCGCCAAGGAGAAATGTCAGGAGGTCCGGAGCAGCTGATGGGTGATTCCGGGTCCAACCCACGCACGCCACGGCACGTTGCAATCATCATGGATGGCAACGGTCGCTGGGCGGAGTCCCGTGGTCTGCCGCGTGTCAAAGGGCACGAGGAGGGCGCGCGCAGCGTCCGGGCAATCGTACGCGAATGCCGCAAGCGGGGCCTTGATGCGTTGACCCTTTACAGCTTCTCCACCGAGAATTGGCGGCGTCCAAAGGCCGAAGTGGGAGCCCTCATGACCCTCTTGCAGCAGTATGTGCTGCAGGAACGGCGTGAGATCCTCGACAATCAAATCCGCTTGAAGGCCATCGGTCAGATTGACCGCCTGCCCCTGTTCGTGCGCTTGCCACTCCAGGCACTCGTTCGGGAGAGCGCCAACAACACGGGCATGACACTCAATCTCGCGCTCTCCTACGGCGCACGGGCGGAGATCGTATCGGCGATGCGGGAGCTCGCCGAGCAAGTGCGCCGCGGTCGGCTACAGCCGAAAGCCATCGACGAAGCGATGATCTCTCAACATCTCTTTACCGCAGGCTTGCCGGACCCCGACCTGCTGATTCGTACATCCGGCGAGCTGCGGGTGTCGAATTTTTTGCTCTGGCAGATTGCCTACGCAGAGATTTACGTGACCGATGTGGCTTGGCCTGACTTCCGTGAGGCTGAGCTCGAGGAAGCATTGGCGAGCTTCGGAAGTCGAGAGCGACGCTTCGGGAAGACCGGGCGACAGCTCGCACAACGTCCACAGGAGTCTGTCTCGTGAAGCAACGTCTGATCGTAGGGCTCGGGGGGTTGGCGATTCTTCTTCCAGGGGTCGTCTGGGGGGATCCATGGGTCACCGACGTGTTCGTCACACTGGCACTCTTGGTGGCAGTCGTGGAGTTCGTGCGGATGGCGATCCCAGAGCAGATGAACCTCGGGTACGGAGTGTTCGGCGGGTCTGTTGCGGTGGTGCATGCTGCACACCTGTTGTGGTCTGAGATGCTTCCCGCGGCGCTGGCCACAGGCGCGATGATCTGCCTCACGACTGCGTTGCTCGCTGTCAAAGACACGGAGCGAGGGGCGCGTGCCGGTGCATGGATGGTTCTCGGGCTGATCTACCTACCTGTAATGATCGGCATGCTCAGTGCCGTGCGGCGGCTAGAACACGGCGTGGCCTGGGTCTTCGTCACACTCGCGCTTGCATGGGCTGCAGACACAGGAGCCTACTTTGCGGGTCGGTCTCTGGGGCGTACACCGCTGTTTCCTCGAGTGAGTCCAAAGAAAACCTGGGAAGGAGCGGTAGGCGGGGCGATTGCCGTGCTGATCGCGCTGAGTATCATCCGCGTCCTGGCCCTGCCTCACATGGGATGGGGACACGTCATCGCACTGAGCCTGATCGGAGGCCCGGCTGGAGTGGTCGGAGACCTTGTCGAGTCGGCGTTCAAGAGGGCCTCGGGAGTCAAAGACTCCGGTAGTGTCTTGCCTGGCCATGGAGGCATCCTCGACCGAATCGATAGCCTTCTCTTCACCGCGCCGGTCACCTACGTGTACGTGACGTCCGCAGGCTTGGGCTGAGCGGAGCGGCATGTCCGGGTGTTGAGCAGTCGCGCTCGAGCGTTGGTGGGAGGGCTCGCCCTGTTGGCGGTACTCCGTTTGTGGGCGGTGGGTGCGGCTGGACTCGGTGACGACGAGGCATACTACTGGCTCTGGTCGAAACGTCTGGCGCTTGGCTATTTCGACCATCCCGGAGGCATCGCCTGGCTGATTCGCGGATGCACGGAGGTTGTGGGCAGCCACCCACTCGGGACCCGTCTGCCGGTGGTGGTGGCAGGATTTCTGCTCGCATGGATGCTTGGAGAGTCGGTGGAGCCGGAGCACCGCCCCGCCGCCATACTGTTGGGATTGTTGGTGCCAGTCTTCGGCCTGCTGGGCGTGTTTGCATCGCCCGACATGCCTTTTCTGGTGGCGTGGTTCGTCACGGTTCGATGCGCAGAGGGGCTGTTGCGAGGGGCCACGCGGGCGCACTGGCTGATGCTCGGTGCCGGCTTGGGGGCCACCATGTTGTTCAAGATCACGGGCGTCTTGCTGGGGGCGGGACTGTTGGTTTGGTCTCTGGTGGACAGGGACCGTCGTCGCTGGTGGGCGACGAGTGGTCCTTGGTGGGCTTTGGCGAGCGCGGTGGTGGTTTCCGCACCCACATGGGGCTGGAACGCCGCGCATGGATTCCCAACGCTGTGGTTCCATGCAGTGGAGCGGCACAGCCATGCGGTGTCTCCGCTTGCGGGGGGAGCGGTATGGTTGGCCGTCCATGTGCTGCTTCTGACCCCGCCGCTGATGTGGGCGGTGCTTGCTGCCCGTGCCACTCCGCGTGGCCGGATGCTGATGTGGATCGCTGCACCCACGTGGCTGGTGTTTACCGCTGCTGCGTTCGTGGCGCCGACCAAGCTCCATTGGTGGGCACCTGCTTGGCTCACAGTCCTGCCGGCTGCCATCCCGATCCTGAACCGACATCGGCGTTGGATGAATGCCACTTTGCTGGTGTCCGGTGGCCTTCACGTGTCTGTCCTTGCGCTGGCTGCGTACCCACCGCTCCCGCTCGCGGGGCTGACAGCCCAGCTTAGGGGTTGGGACGGTCTTGTGGAGCGCCTCGTCGCTGATCACCCAGATGCCGTGGCCTGGACCACCAATCGGTACCAGGCTGCTGCACAGCTCGCATTCGCGGCCCGTGACCGGGCGCATCCGCCCATTCGGCGTGTGGGTGGGCGGGAAGACCAGTTTACGGTGTGGCACGCCGACTCGATGCCAACGGACGGCCCCATTTTGGTGGTGTGCGCTCCACATCTGCCGTGCACGACCGGTGACTTCGAAGGCCTCGTATGCGATGCCGAAATCACAGCGCCCGTCCTTCTATTGGAAGGACGGGCGCAACGGGACTTCCAGGTCTGGAGATGTTCCAGCCTACCGTGACCTCGCTCAGGAGAGCTGGTTGGTCACTGCGTCGACAAGGTCGGTCTCTTCCCAGGTGAAGGCATCGCCCGACCGGCCAAAGTGACCATATGCAGCCGTCTGCTGGTACACGGGACGCTTGAGGTTCAGCTTGCGGATGAGGTCGGCCGGCTTCACGGGGAAGACCTCTCGCACCACAGCGGCAAGCCGTTCGTCACTGACCTCACCGGTACCGTAGGTGTCGACCATGATGCTGACGGGGTCTGCCACACCGATCGCGTAGGCAAGCTGGACGAGGCAGCGCTTGGCGTATCCCGACTTGACGATGTTCTTCGCAACGTAGCGACCAAGGTAGGCTGCGGAACGGTCGACCTTGGAGGGGTCCTTTCCTGAGAAGGCGCCGCCACCGTGGGCGCCATGACCGCCGTAGGTGTCTACGATGATCTTGCGACCCGTGAGTCCACAGTCGCCCATCGGGCCGCCGATGACGAATCGCCCGGTTGGGTTGATGTGGAAGATGGTGTCTTTGTCGAGAAGGTGTGCTGGCAGCACGGGCTTGATCACCTTCTCGAGGACTTCGCCGCGAATGTAGTCGAGCGACACAGCATCGCTGTGCTGCGTCGAGATCACCACGGTGTGGATGCGAACAGGCTTGCCATCGCGGTACTCCACAGTCACCTGGCTCTTGCTGTCCGGGCGAATGCAGATACCCCTGCAGATGCCAGAACTGCAAAGCATTTCAAG
>CAJWOS010000440.1 GCA_913044235.1 uncultured Pseudomonadota bacterium | reverse complement strand
ATGTCTGCTGAGCTGACCACAGCGACGGATCACACCACGCAGAGATCTCGCGCTGCTCATACGCGCGCCATTATGGTCACGAGAGAGCACTTGGAACTGACCGCTCACTTCATAAGCGAAGATTCTCACGATACGATCTTCAGCGTTAAACACCTCGATCGCTTTGTTGATGATCTCGGTGATACGCTTACGTACGATAGGTAATACTCGATCATTTGGACCGAGTACTTCAGGAGGCATATCCAGATCGATACGATTACCTCCATCAGCGAAGAGCGCCTTCATCGCTTGAGTGAAGGCGACTCCACCTCGATAACGCTTGCAGAACACTTCTCCCCATGAATTTTGCATCACTAGAGAGAGATCAGTGAGTTGACTCTTTTTACGCTGACCGTAGTTGAGGATATCCCACCCCTGTGCAGCATTCGACCACCGGCGACGCGCAGAGCCATTCGCCGCGGAATGTGCAGGATAGTGCAGGCGAAGTTCGATGGGCATTGTGTCTGCAGATTTGGAGGTGAAAAAATTGGCGGTCAATATGGTGGGTTCGCGCGATGGCGTGGGCTTGAAGCGTCCACCAAGTGCTGGAATCCCGAAGACTGCGACGACGCCCCGGCGACTGACTTGAGCACCATCGCCACCGAAATCCCCGCCGTGGGCTCGGGCTGCGGTGACCACACCATGGGGGACGACAACGCGGATGGCCGTCGCGCTCCACCTGTCCCAGGTCCTCGGCTCCGGTGTCGTGCCTGAACGGCTCTTCTTCGAATCCATATCCAATGTGATGAATGCGTTCCGGAGCGCAACCCTCGCGGTCGATGACCTTGATGGGATTCGAGCTCTCTCCAGGGCGCTCCTTTGGCCTGCAGGGAGTCATCCTGGGCTGCAACCTCGTCTCGGAAATGGCCATCCAAGACCACCACGGAGACGGCTACACGAGCCAGGACCATACCTTCACAGTCTCGCCTGCAGACCTCCCTTCGGACCACGTCGTGTTGGTGGCCGATGACAGCGGGGAAGGGAGCGTTCGGATCACGGCGTGCAACGAAGTCCACAACGAGCTGGAGCTCGCGGGGCTCTGCACCGGCACCGATGGAGACCTCGTGGGGTGTGCATCGGCCGGCCGGCAGCTTTGGCGGGGGACCCCCGGACCTCGGCCGCTGCTGGGAGATGGCATCGGGTCGAATTGACCGGTCTGGAGCCAGCCCGTTACGGGGGCGCTGAGTGGGGCTCCGGCCTCCTCGCGGCCGCGGGGGCGCTCTGGGCTATTGACCCAGAGACGGCCGACAGTTTGGTCGACGCCGGTTTGGGGTTCACCCCACCGGATACATGGCGATTGGTTCCGAGAAGAGGCGTTTGATGCGGAATTTGGACGGATACAGAAGCAAGGCTCGTTCCATGACTCGGACCGAGTTCCTGGCCGAACACGGTGAGCCGGTCTTTGTTCCCACAAAGATTCTCACCGGAGGCATTCACAAGGGTCAGAATCGTGCCCGAAACGCCACGATGATGCATGTGGACCGCTATTCGAATGTGAACCCGCTCAAGAGCAGTCGGGCTATGTCACTGGAACCGGCGGGCTCGCGCCAAAGTCGTCGGGACGGTCTCATGATCGGTCGCTCGGCCGACTGCGCCGTGACCATCGCCGACTACACCATCTCGAAGTCGCATGCCGTGTGGCGCCCCGGGCGGTTTCCCCGTCCGGCCACCTTGGAAGACTTGGGCTCAAGCAACGGCACGTGGCTCAACGGTGAGAAGCTCAACAAGGCGGCACCAAAGCCCATTAAGTCGGGAGATACCGTACGGTTCGGTCGGATTGTCGTGGACTTCTTGTCGGCCAAGGACTTCTACGAGCGCCTCCGGTCGGGAAAGCTGTAGCTGGTGCGCGCCATGGTGGGCGCAGATGGTGACAGACCAGACAGCAGAAAGAGAGGGGAGGCACTTCGCCGTTGATGCGCAGCATTGAAACGCCTGTCTAATGCAGGGGGGGGGCGTTTTCGTCGACATTGTGTCCGGTCGTAAGGGGGGAAAGACCTGGGGGTTCCGCTAAGGATTTTCCTTAAAATGCAGTGGCCCGCGAATTCCAATGCCGTTGCGGGATGGATTGGTGGGACGCGTGATACGGTTTGCGGGAAATCGGCACATCTTCCCTGCGGCCAAGATCTCGACTGTAAGGATGTTTTCGATAGGTTCGAAGCGGCTCGTGACACGATATCGTCGTCGATGGAGGTCGCGGTCGAATGGCTGCCCCTATGTCGCGCGTTGCGGTGCACTGGAAGGGGGCGATGTCGTGGGTTGGAGGTTTGCTTTGGCGATGTTTCACGCACCATCGACTGGGGGGCTTTCTTATTGCGTATTGGCGGGGGTTCTTCTCGCATGCAACCCACCCAAGCTCGACCAGGACGGTGACGGCTTCACCGAGCTCACCGGGGACTGCGACGACCTCGATGCCAATGTGCATCCCGAAGCCCAAGAGGTCTGCGACAACGGGATCGACGACAACTGCAACGGCATCGAAGACGAAGAAGGTGCCACCAGCGGGCGGATCTGGTACCTCGACGTGGACGGCGACGGCTACGGCATCGCCGAAGCCTCGCTGGCCGCCTGCGAGCAGCCCGAGGGCTATGCCGAGGAGAAGTGGGACTGCCACGACAACGACGCGTCGATCCATCCCGGCGTCGCCGAGCTGTGCGATTCCATCGACAACGACTGCGACGGGCAGATCGACGAGGCCACCGCAGACGATGCCCCCACCTGGTACCCCGATGGCGACGGCGATGGCTACGGCGACGCGGACCGCGCGGTCACCGCCTGCGAGAGTCCCGGGGAGGGCTGGATCACCGACGGCACCGACTGCGCCGACACCGACCCACTCGTGTCGCCGGAGCAGACCGAGAGCTGCCTCACCCCCTACGACGACAACTGCGACGATGTGCTGAGCAGCGAAGACGCCTTCGGCTGCACCGACTACTACGCCGACCTCGACGGCGACGGCTACCCCGGCACCGCAGCTTGCCTGTGCGAGCCCGAGGGCGCCTTCACCGCCACCGAGGCCACCGACTGCAACGACGAGCGGGCCGATGCCTACCCGGGGGCCGATGTCGAGGACGCAGGCTGGAACGACCTCAACTGCGACGGCGTGTTCGAGCGGACCCTGGCAGACGCCGACCTTCGCTTCGAGGTCGGGCGCGTGGAAAACTCCTCAGACTTCGCCTTCCGCGCAGAGAGCTGGGGCCACGGCGACCTCGACGGCGATGGTCTGGACGACATGCTCCTCGCTGTCTCGCCCCGCTCAGGCACCATAGAAGAACACGTTGTCTTCGTCGCATCGGGGGCCGAGCTCGCCGCGATGCACAGCCTCCATGAGTCCGCGACCGCCACGGTCGCCTCGTCCAGTGCTGGCATCGATGGTGCCCCCATCGATGCCAGCATCGCTGAGTTCTCTCCACAAGCGACCGACCTCAACGGCGATGGACTCGAAGACATGGTTCTCGCCCAGGAGGTGTCGAACGGGGAGGGTGCACAGGCGTACGAGATCTTCGCCTTCATGGGTCCGCTCTCCGGGGCACTCACCGTCGACGACGCCGACGCCACGCTCGTGCTGGAGAAGTGGTCTTCCTACGAAGACACCCGCCAGCTCCGGATGGCCGGGCAGAACGAGGAAGGGGTCGCGCTGCTGGCCCTCACAGACCGCAGCCGAGACGTCGAGATCATCGGAGAAGATGTCGGGAGTGTGAGCCTCTTCGGCTGGGACGACGACACCGAACAGCTCGTGCTCAAGCACGAGGATCTGGGCGTCGTGGCTGGCCAGGAAATGGGCAGCGATGCAGGTGATGTCGGCGACATCAACGGCGACGGTTTCCTGGATCGAGCCGTGGCCGCCACCGGTACCCGCACCTCGGACCCCTTCGGAGAGACCTCCTCCTCTCTCAGTGGGGTCATCGAGCTCTTCACTGACACCAGCGGCTTCACCGATACCACCATCGTCTCCAACGTCTTCTATCGGCGCATCGTCGGGCACCTCGGCGGACCGGGCGATCTCAACGGCGACGGCCACGCCGACCTGGTCTTTGGCGCCATCTACTCCCACCTCAACGCCTGGAACGCTGGGCGGGTGCATGTGGTCTGGGGCCCGATCCCCGATGGCAACCTCGAGCTGCTCGACCTGCCCCAGGCCGTCATCCGCGGCTCGATCATGGACGAGGCGGCCGAGTGCCCCGAGGTCCTTCCCGATGCCAACGGCGATGGGCGCGATGATCTTGCCATCGGAGCTCGAGGCCTCACCGATGCCGACGGAGCCGTCGGCGCCACCTACGTGTGGCTGGGCGCACACATCGACGGCACCCTGACCGCCGGCGACGACATGGCCCGTGTCATGGACCAAGGCATCGGATCCATCCAAAATCACGGCGTCTGCCAGTTCGACTGGCACCATCAGTCTTCCGCGAGTGTGGGCGACGTCAACGGTGACGGCCTGGGCGACCTGCTCATTCGCGGCGGCACCACCGAAGCGCTCGATCCCGAGCAGACCGACTCGCTGTTCCTCTTCTTCGGGAGCCTGTGATGGCCCTTCGCCTTCCCCAGAGCGTCCCCCTTTGCCTGCTCGCACTCGGCTGTGGCCAGGACGCCAATTTCACGAAGCTGTCCGACCCGGAGCCGCCGGTCGAAGACACCTCTGCCCCCCCCGCAGAGCCCGTCGAGGAAGTCGTCATCGACGAGCCCCCACCCGAGTGCCCGAACGCCATCTACGCGGCCCGGCTCACCCAGGTCGACGAAGACTGCCGGATCGATCCGCCCGTGGTTCGCTACACACCCATCGTCGAGTGGCAGATGTCGGAATGGGCGGAGTTTCCCGATCTCTACCAGATCCAGACCGCTCCGGTCGTGGGCCAGATGACTGATGACAACGCCGACGGCATCATCGACGCCACCGACACGCCCGACATCGTGGTCGTCACCGGCAACAACTTTCCGCAGACCACCGACGACGCCGCTCTGCGCATGGTCTCGGGAGACGGCACCGCGGTCCGCTTCACCCGGACCACCTGGACCACCGGCGACCTCACCCTGCGGCCCATCATGGGGGGAACCCCCGCGCTGGGCGACGTCGACAGCGACGGCACGCCTGAGATCGTCCTGGTTCTCGGCCCCACCTTCCCCGGCGACTTCACTCCGGGCGAGATCTTCAACACCGGCCATCGCCACTCCGAAGCGCTCGACTGCTACATCGCCATCGTGGGCAACGACGGCGAGCTCAAGGCGGTCAATACCGAAGAGCCGATCGCTTGCGAGGGACACTCCCCCGCGCTGGCGGACGTGCAGGCCGACGGCGAGATCGACATCATCGTCGCCGCACACGTGTTCCGCAGCAGCGACCTCACCCGGATCGCCATCCCCACCACCGACGACCCTCGAGCGTTCGGCAAGGGCCATGATGCTTCCTACTGGAACGGCAGCATCACCGTGCCCGTCGACCTCGAAGGAGATGGCTTCATGGAGGTGGTCACCGGCCGCCAGTTCCAGGAATGGGACGGCACGGTGCGCTGCTTCACCGGCACCGAAGACGGCTGGCCGGCTGTGGCCGACCTCGACGGAGACGGAGATGCCGAAGTCGTGATCGCCGGTCGCAACAAGGTGCTCATCTACGACCACCAGTGCGACTTCATCGACGGCTGGAACCTGGAAGCCAGCGGGCGCGGCGGTCCTCCCACCATCGCTGACTACGACGGTGACGGCGTGCCGGAGATCGGCGTCGCTGCAGCAGACCGCTACACCGTCTACGAGACCGACGGCACGCTGAAGTGGTCCAGCCCCGCGACCGACTACTCGTCGAACTGCACCGGCTCATCGGTCTTCGACTTTGAAGAAGACGGCTATGCCGAGGTCGTCTACGGCGACGAGACCGATCTGTGGATCATCAGCGGTCACAGCGGCGACTTCGTCATGCGCTGGTCGGGGCACGAGTCCTGGACCGCCAATGAGTACCCCACCATCGTCGACGTCGACGGCGATGGTGAAGCCGAGATCGTCTCCGCCGGAAGCCACGGCCTCGCGGTCATCGCGGCCGAAGAGGGCTGGGCCCCTGCCCGTCAGGTCTGGAACCAGCATGCCTACTGGATCACGAACGTGGGCGACGACCTGACCATCCCGAGCCCCACGCCGCAGAACTGGCCCGACTACAACTCCTTCCGCTC
>CAJWOS010000439.1 GCA_913044235.1 uncultured Pseudomonadota bacterium | reverse complement strand
TCACCGTGTGGGAAGACGAACGATCGGTGGGATCGGGAGGCACAGAGCAATGCCGCATTGAGGGGTGAAGAAGAGCCCGCAGCCGGGGGGCTTCGACCGAGACGGTAGCGGCTGCAAAGGACCGCAGTCAACCCAAGCGCGCTGGCGCTTTCGAACGGTCGACGGGCCCCGGAAGCGCAAAGAGCCGAGACAACAGAGGAGACCGAAAGCGCCCGAGTGGATCCATCGCCTGACAGAGCGCACGAAAGCGGGCATCGCCGACCGCCCCATAGATGTGTTTGATGTCATCGCGTTCCAGCACGGCATCGGCATTTTTGTTCAGAGAAGGGCGCCCACCATGCGCACGAGCGAGCGCGGCCCAAGCGGTCTCCAGCGCAAGCTGCCTCGGATCGTCTGGGTGGTACGCCACCACATCCACGCTCATCTGCAGCGCTTCTCGGCTCGAGTATCCCGCGCCAAGGGCGTTTTGCGGCACGGTGTACACCGAGATGAAGCCAGGGCAATAGCGATCATTCTCACGGTGTTCCGCGCATAGCGCCAGCAGCTCTGGAAGCACACGGCGGTAGCTCTCCACATCGAACTGCCAGTCGCAAAGCGCCAGCGGACGGACGCGAGGACCGAGCTGTGCGCGGTCGAATGGGTGCAAACGCATGGCTCCCCACAGCTGCGTGCGAAGCACGGCAATCCCCTGCAACGCCCTCTGAAGACGGGGCACCCATAGCGGCGACACCCAGCGCTGGCAGAAGCTGTCCAGCCGCGTGGCAAGGCGCTGGTATGCATGCATCAGCAGGTCAGAAGCACCCAGCGCAGCATCCGAGTGCCTCGCATGGCGCTCGACGACCACCTGATCGCTGTCCGAGAACACGTAGAGGTAGCAGCCACCGTGCGCCCCTGGATCCGCGAGATGATCTTCCAGGCTGATCTTCTCGAACGAAACGGTGTGCATCTGGGTTGGGTAGAGCCGCAGACGAACATCGGTAACGATGCCCAGGAGCCCCTGGTGAGTGCGCAAGAAGGAAAGCTGCTCGGGATGATGCGTGGCGTCGACCACATGGCGCGAGCCGTCGGCCAACACCAGCGAATACCCAACAACATCGGTGGAGAAGTGCGCGTGTGTGCCGCTCACGAGGGCCAGATCGTAGAAGGGTGTACCGCTGATCGCACCGATGGAGAAATTACCCAGCAACGGCACGATGCCCGGCTGCAGTCCCGTTCCGCGCAGTGCATCGAGCAGCTCACGCAGCGTCGCCCCCGCCTCAACCCGGATGTGTCCATCCTTGGGTGGGTCGATGCATCGGAGGCACCGAAGATCGAGGAGCCAGCCACCAGGGGGTGGCAGTGCGCCAGAGCTCACGGAATACATCCCGCCCACAACCCGGACCGGTCCCTGCGTCTGCCGCATCCACGACTGCAGTTCATCCACACTATCCGGTGTGAAGGTACCGCCCACGGCCGCCGCGTGGCGACCGTTTACCGTCTGCATCGTCGAGGACTTCACGCCATCATCCAATCTGCCGGGGCACGGGAAAGTTCATCCGGAACGGCAGGCAGGCAAGGCCTGTGCGCAGGGTTCCGGATGCATGCACATCGGGAAATCGCGTCGGGTCAATCACGACATCGCCGAGCGCTACCAGACGACTCCAGCCCCAGCCCAGCCCGAGTGCCGGCAGCTGCAGCCACGCGCCCTCCCGAACTGGGGGCAGCGAGGTGTTGGTGGGCGGCCACGCACGGACCGGCTGCCGGAGGCTCGGAGGCGTACCGAGGGAGACAATCGGAAACGTTGGTCCATGCACTCGGAGGGTCGCCGCAAAAAAAGGATCGGACGGCTCCCCGACCACCGCCCTGAGAGCATCCCCTTCCGTAGTGAACGCAAAGGGCGCCACCTCTTTCGGAAGTCCCCAGGTGCGGATGCCCGCCCGTGCGGAGGCTTCGGTAGACACATAAATCTTCGTGATCTGCCACGTCAGGCGCCATCCACGCCGACTGTAGCCGGGAATGTAGAGGAGCTCGTCATACGGACCCACTGGGGAATCGCGATACCGCACCAGCATCCAGGCGCCCCATCCGCCGACGAAGCAGTCCTGTTCGCTGGGAGGCAGGAAGCCATGGCGAAGCACATGTTCGCGCGTGCTCTTCAGCGGGAAGATGTAGCCCTCGCCCGTGAGCCACCAAGGCGCGGGAGGAATCGGCAACTCGCGGGTCGCCGCGGCCGGGTCGCTCATCGTGAAGACTCCGTCACTCGGATTGGGGAAAGGCCGTGCCCGCAGACAGACTCGTATCTTCGGGATTCACGAGCGTCGAGAGTCCGTCGGTGTAGTTTGGACTCGCACAAATCTGCGGCGCCTTGCGCAGACACACTCGAGGTCCACGACCTTGGGAAAAGGGTCTGCATGATTGATGGCAGGATGAAACGCCGAGGGTTCCACCTCGCGGCGTCTCGATGTCGCTGTGGACTCCACCCGCAACGCGAAGCGAAGAACGAGCGAGGGGCCACCACCGACTGCGGGCGATGGGGTCGTTGGGCTTGATGGGGCAGTCCAGATCGCGAAGACAAGCCGAGGCTGGGAACGCGGCACTCCAGCTGGACGGGACCCCAGATGGCAAAAAGGCCGGCACCGCCATGCCTGCGTGGCGCTCCCTGGTGCCGAAGAAGCGCCAGCATCGGCGCGCGGCGATAAGGCCCGCTCTCCCACCCACGGAGTCCAGGTCATGGCCGTCACAGCTACCGACATCGACAAAGCCCATGACCGGATCCGCCCCCACATCCGACGTACGCCGGTCTTCGACCCCGGTCCTGGCAGCTTCGGCCTTTCCCATCCGGTCCACCTAAAGCTGGAGCTGCTGCAGCACACCGGCTCCTTCAAGCCTCGCGGAGCCTTCTACACCCTGCTCACTGAGACCGTGCCCGAGGCGGGTGTGGTCGCAGCTTCGGGGGGCAACCACGGCATCGCGGTTGGTCACGCCGCCTCGCGGCTGGGCCACCGGGCCGAGATCTTCGTGCCGGGCAACGCGCCCGCAGCCAAAGTGACCAAGATCGCAGCCACCGGCGCCACAGTGCACCAGATCGGCAGCGAATACGCCGACGCCTTGGCCGCTGCACAGGCACACCGCGCCCGCACGGGCGCACTCGATGTGCATGCCTACGACTCACCCACGACCATCGCCGGACAGGGCACGGTTGGCCTGGAATGGTCTGAGCAAGCGGAGCTGGACACCGTGCTGGTCGCCATTGGCGGCGGTGGACTCATCGCCGGCATCGCGGCCTTTTACGCCAGCCGGGTGCGCGTGGTGGGGGTAGAGCCGGTCGGAATCCCCACCCTTCATGCCGCCCTGCAAGCCGGTGAGCCGGTCGACGTCGATGTGCGGTCCTTTGCCGCGGACAGCCTCGGCGCACGTCGCATTGGCGCGCACGTGTTCCCCATCGCACAGGCCCATGTCGACCACGTGGCCCTGGTGCCCGACGAGGGGATCCGAGAGGCCCAGGAGCGCCTTCGCAAGGAGACCGGCTTGGTGGTCGAACCCGGCGGCGCCACGGCTCTGGCCGCACTGATCAGCGGAGCCTACACGCCCGCGAAGGGAGAGCGGGTGGGCGTGTTGGTCTGCGGTGGGAACGCTCCCCGCTGAAGGGACCAGCACCACCCTCTACGGGTCGAGGCCGCACACCACCCCGCCAAAATACACAGCGGCAAGTCGACGAACACCGGCACCGTGCCATCTGCTGGGGTCAAGGTGCGTGAACCAGATGGATGAATCCCCAGCCGCACCACGCCCCCTTCGGCGCAAGGGTTGGTGAACGTGAGCCGCTGTTGCGCAGGCTCGTCGATGATGGCCGAGCCCCACTGGAGCATGCCGTCGGAGACCTCCAGCCTGTCGCAGTACATCACTTCGCCCGGCTCCGCGTGGTCCGAATCGGACTCCGCTTAGGGGCGCTTTGATGGTGGGGCATCGGCATCTGCGCGAGCCGTCGAGAATCCTTGGGAGTGCACCCCATCGGAACAGCCTGGCGCAGCGACACCGGTCTGGCTCTTCTCCTCGGTGGAGAGGGGATCAGCGACGCCGACGACCCCCTCCAAGAAGCAACCCCACCAGTCCGAGCAGAGCGATTGGATGGCGGTGTGCCGGTCCGGTCGCTGCACAGCCAGCACCGTCTTTGCCCTCCTCATCAGGATCATCATCGGTAGCATCATCGCCACCTTCTCCGCCATCGCTGCCGCTGTCATCACCGCTGCCGCTGTCATCACCGCTGCCGCTGTCACTGCTGCCGCCGTCATCACTGCTGCCGCTGTCATCACCGCTGCCGCCGTCATCACCGCTGCCACCGTCATCACCGCTGCCGCCGTCGTCGCCAGAGCTCTCGCCGTCCACTCCGTCACAGTCCTGGTCGGAGCCGTCCACGCTGTCATCGGTCATACCTGGATTGATGTCCGAGCTGGAGTCATCACAGTCCGTGCCACCGAAACTCTCGGCGTCGTAGCCGTCGCCGTCCCGATCGTAGTCAGACAGGCCGTCACAGTTCTGGTCGACGCCGTCATAGTAGATCTCCGTTGCCCCTGGGTAGGCATCCTCGTCGGCGTCGTCGCAGTCCGTGCCACCCCAGACATCACTGTCCACGCCATCCCCGTCGGCGTCGTAGTCGGAGTCTCCGCCGCAGTCTCCATCGACACCGTCGTACCAGGTCTCCGTGGCACCCGGATACCGCGCACCATCGGTGTCGTCGCAGTCGGTGCCGCCCCATGCGTCGCTGTCGACTCCATCGCCATCGGCGTCGTAGTCTGAGCCGCCCGAGCAGTCCGTGTCGTAGCCGTCGTACCAGGTCTCGGTGGCAGTGGGAGAGACCGACGCATCACCGTCGTCGCAGTCGGCACCGCCGTACAGGTCGCTGTCGCTGCCGTCCCCATCACGGTCATAGTCCGAGGCACCGTCGCAGTCCGAGTCGATCCCGTCATACCAGATCTCTGAGGCGAGCGAGGAGATGGTAGCGTCAGTGTCGTCGCAGTCGCCGCCCGAAAACGACGCGGCATCGTCGCCATCGCCATCTCGATCGTAGTCGGAGTTGCCCGCGCAGTCGGCATCCACACCGTCGTACCAGGCGTCGGTCGTGCCCGGATTGGTGGTTGCGGTGGTGTCATCGCAGTCCGTGCCCGAGTAGCTGTCGCTGTCGTACCCGTCGCCATCGGCGTCGTAGTCTGAGGCACCGTCACAGTCGGCGTCGATGCCGTCGTACCAGGTCTCCGAGGCCCCCGGGGAGGTGGAGACACTGGTGTCGTCGCAGTCGGTTCCACCGTATGCGTCGCTGTCGTAGCCGTCTACATCGGCATCGTAGTCTGAGACACCATCGCAGTCGGTGTCGATGCCGTCGTACCAGGTCTCGGTAGCCGCAGCGTAGATGCTGTCATCGGTGTCGTCGCAGTCGGTGCCCGAGTACGCATCGCTGTCCTCGCCATCACCGTCTGCGTCGTAGTCCGAGCCTCCGTCGCAGTCGGCGTCTGTGCCGTCGTACCAGACCTCAAGGGCGGCTGGAGAGACCGCGGCGTCGGTGTCGTCACAGTCGGTGCCCGAGTATGCATCGCTGTCATAGCCGTCGCCGTCGGCATCGTAGTCCGAGCCTCCGTCGCAGTCCTGGTCGGTCCCGTCATACCAAACCTCCGTGGCGCCGGGGTACACCGAGGCGTCGCTGTCGTCGCAGTCCGAGGTGCTGTAGTAGCCGTCACTATCGGCATCGATGGCCGGGTCGGCCACGTCGGGCCCACCATAGGCCCCCATGTCCGACGTGGAGCTGTCCGTGTCGAGGATGCTCGAGTCGCCTGCGTCGATCAGCCCGGAAGTGGAGCTCAGCGAGAGGTCATCGTTGCAGAAGCCCGAGGTGCTGTAGTCGACGAAATCGGGGTCGATGTAGAGGGTGCCCGTGCCGTTGATGGTGGTCGCCGGCGCCGCTGCCGGAGACCGGGGGCGGAGAATTTTTAGCGATCGGGTGATGGGGGTCGAGGTCTCGGCGTTTCAGTTCGCCTAGGACGGCTCCCGGAGGTGTTGCGCGCTCGGGAGCGTGGTGGAGATCCAGTCAGAAGCGGAATCCCATCTTCGCGAGCGCGGCCATCGCGCCCTTCTCGCTGGTGACGTCGTCGGCAGGGTTGCTGCCGATCGGGATCGCCAGATAGTCCATCCCCGCAGCACGCGTCGCTGCTTCGATGGCGGCGCC
>CAJWOS010000438.1 GCA_913044235.1 uncultured Pseudomonadota bacterium | reverse complement strand
GTCGAGCGGCAAGACCACGCTCACACTCCATGCCATCGCCAGCTGTCAGGCCGCCGGAGGCATCGCGGCCTTCATCGATGCCGAGCACGCCTTCGAAGCTGGGTACGCCAACGCGCTTGGGGTGGACATCGACCACCTGATCATCTCCCAGCCCGATGATGCGGAGCAGGCGCTCGACGTGCTCGAAGAGCTGGTGAGCTGCGGAGGGGTTGACCTCGTGGTGCTCGACAGTGTGGCCGCCCTGGTGCCCCGGGCGGAGCTCCAAGGCGAGATGTCAGACACGCAGGTGGGGCTGCAGGCCCGGTTGATGTCGAAGGCACTTCGCAAGGTCACGGGTGCAGCCAGCAAGTCCAACACTGCGGTGCTCTTCATCAACCAGCTTCGTCAGAAGATCGGCGTCATGTTCGGTCCGAGCGAGGTCACGGCCGGGGGCAACGCCCTGAAATACTACGCCTCGGTTCGCTTGGACATCCGCCGCATCGGCTCGCTCAAGCAGGGCACCGAGGCCGTGGGAAACAAAACCCGCGTGCGCGTGGTGAAGAACAAGCTGGCGCCCCCCTTCCGGCAGGCGGAATTCGAGATCGTGTTCGGCCGGGGGGTCTCCCGCGCTGGAGAGGCCCTCGATGCAGCCCTCGAGCATGGCTTCATCACCCGCTCCGGCTCGTGGTTTTCCTTCGCGGACACCAACATCGGGCAAGGTCGTGAGGCCGCTCGGGCCTGGCTGGAGAGTCACCCCGAGCAGCTCGAGACCCTCGTAGACCGCCTCCTGTCGAACCCCAGCGACTGATCAGAATTCCCGGAGCATCGACTTCGGGGGTCCCCCCCTCCCGGGCTCATGCAGCCCATCTCGTGGGTTCGTTCGGCCGCACATCCAAAGGAGGAGCGCCGTTCAACACAGGGACAACAAAACCCGCGCCTGCTCGCGCTCACGCGTGGGCTGCACCCTGGGAGGGGACCGGACCACTCTGCAATCCTGCCGGATCTTCTTGGGCAGGAATGCCCCAAAGCTGGGGCACAAACGGCTTCAGGGGAGCGCTTCGCGCCCTGCAGCCGGCATTCCATCGGCCTCGGCCACACCTTCGCGCACCCGCTGGGCATCCAGTCCGGCCAGCGCGAGCCCATCGAGTGCATTCGCCACGCAGGATGGTTCCGCGGCACACACCACCACAAGCCCATAGCCGAAGTCCCGGTCGACGCGGACCGGGTCGCCCGTCAAGCGAGCCGCTTTCAGACGCGCCGGGAGGCCGGCTGCCCGCACCTGATCTGGAAAGGGCTCTCCCCACACCGGATACCCGAGACGCGGTGAAAAAGCGGCCGCGAATCCCTCGGTGGCCGAACCGGAGCGCTGATTCAAAAACGCCTCCACCGGAGCTGCTCGGTGTGCCGGAACGCGGTCCAGGCCAAGGTGTTGGAATGCCTTCGCCGGATAGTGCTGCAACCGCGAAAGCGACACATCACCCCAAGAGGCCACCAACAAAGGCAGTGCACACAGGCTCGCCAACACGGGCCCGACGGCCAGCCCACGCAGTCGTCCAGGCAACATCCAGGGGAGCAGAAGCACCGCTGGCCACCAGGCCACCAGGTACCGCTCCGTGAGCTCGGGACGGGTGGGAGATAGCAAGACGAGCACGCAGAAATGCACCATCACCGAGAGCACCAGCCATCGCCCCAAAGTGCGCCTGGGACCATGCAGAACCGTCGACACACAAGCACCAATCGCCCACAGCAACGTGAGCCCACCATTGAGTGGCATCACGGCATCGCCCACGGCCGCGGTGGACACCCACGGCCACGCCGTATGGTTTCGGAGACTGGCGGCAAAGTCGCCAGGGCTGGCCATCCCGGCGAGGAGCCCGAGGACAGTCTGCCGCGGATTTTCAGACAGCGACGTCATCACCAATCCGAGCGGGTCAGCCAGCAGCACCGGCAGTCGAGCCGCCATCCAGGCCAGCAGGAGCGGCAGTACCGCCGACCGTCGCTCAGATGTGAAGCCCCATGTGACCAGTGCCGCAGGCCACAGCAGCGGGTCCCAGCCCACCCCGATCCCCAGCAAAACACCCACCGTGCGAGCACGCCAGCCCGATGCGAGCGCGAGGCCCCAGAGCCCCGTCCAGATGCCCGCTTCCGCATGAGAACCCCACAGTGTCGCAGTCCACTGCGCCATCCATGGGCTGGGCACCGCAAGGCACAGACCCAGTCCCACGGCTGCCCATCGACCACCGATTCGATGCGCAAGAGCGGTCCAGGCTCCCCACGATAGAGCCGCGCATGCGGCCGCCACGCCACGCACCGCCCACAGGTCGCTGCCGCTCACGGCCCGCACGATGCCCACAGGGAGCCCAAGCCAGAAAAAACCCCCATGATGCACATTCGCATCGGCCCCCAGCAGCCAGGCGAGTCGTCCATCCGCGAGCATCGGCCACACGTCCAGGTGGGAAAGCTCCGCTGGATCGACCGGGTGGACCAGGTCAGGGTCGGCCAGCGACAGCAGCAGCCGCAGCAAGAAAACTGCCACCATTCCGCAGAACAGAAGCTCTCGGCGAACGGGCTCAGCGTGCACCGGGCGTCCCAAGACAAGCCCAGATGGCCGCTGCCGCAAGGCCTGCCAGCAACAGCCAGAAGCCCCAGCCCAAAGAATTGGTGGCCTTGCGAGAAGCGCGCTTGGGATCGGTGACCAGACAAATTCGCCCAGCGCCGATCACGTGCATCGACCATGCCTCCTGATCCTGGATGGCATCGTGCAGTCGGCGCCCCACGAGCTCCCGAAGCACCGGCCCTCCCGACGAGTGGCGCCCACGCCCGGTCACAAAGGCGAGCGCTCCACTGGCCATCCCCTCCCCGGCCACCTCGACGAGAACGGCGCGCATCAGCTTCTTGGCACCCTTGGCGCCCAGGTCATGCAGGTCCAGCACCACGAGACCGTCCTCCACCCAGAGGTGCGTGTCGACCCGCCAGGGACGTTCATCATCCCATCTCTGGCTTCGGGCGATGTCCTCGATGGTTGCGAGCACACGAGACAGGCGCTCGACGTCGTGCCCCGCACCGGTCACGCAGGCGCGTCCAAGACTGGTGAGCCATCCTCCACGCGCCCATCGGCCACATCGACCGCATGGCGCGCATGCGACAAAAAGAGCTGGCGGTAGGGGTACTCCAGACCAATCTTGCGCAGCATTCCGTAGATCCCACCCAGCGTGCGGTGCAAGTACAGCACATGCCGCGGGCCCTGAACGTCCGACCGCCGCAACAGGGCCGGCACCTTCTGCTTCACCACATCGATGGTGGTGTCGCTTCCGTCGACCCGGTGAGACGGCGCGCGCAGCGGTCCGGCGATGGCCGCACCGAGATCCCAGGTGACCTGAAATGCTTCATCCGCGTCGCTCTGCACAATCTCGAGCTCTCGCAGGTGGCGACGGCACTCCTCCGGACGGTTTTCCACGAGCGCCAGCGCCATCCGGGCATACTCAGCCACCCAATACTGGTCGAAGCGCTTCACGCACCCGAAGTCGATCAAGCCCACCGTACCGTCGTGCTCAAACAGGTAGTTGCCCCCGTGCGGGTCGGCGTGCAGCGCCCGCAGTCGGTAGAACATATCGTGGAAGGTGTGCGCAATCGCCACACCCGCGCGCCGCCGCGCTTCAGGCGTGGCCGTCTCAAGAAAGGTGTCGAGGTTCGACCCATTGAGCCGTTCCATCGTGAGCACCCGCTCGGTGGACAGGTGCGGCACACTCGCAGGCACCCGCACGCCCTCCAGCTTGAGGTTCTTGCGGAAGAACTCGAGATTTGCCGCCTCTTGGTAGTAGTCGAGTTCTTCGAACAGCCGCTCTCGCACCTCGGCGAACGCGTTGTCCAGTTCCTCTTTCGGCCGACGGAGCACTTGCCCAGCCACCAGGATGCCGCGCAGCGCTCGCAGGTCGCTGTCCACGCTGTCTTCGATACCGTGATGCAGAACCTTCACGACCACTCGCCGCCCGTCCTGAAGACGCGCTGCATGCGCCTGGGCCAAGGAAGCAGTACCCAGCGGCTCCTCGTCAAAGTCCGCGAACAGACTCGAGAGAGAACCATCGAGCTCGCGCTCGATGCTTTCTTGGATCAGCTCAAACGGCACCGCAACAGCCCGGTCGTTGAGCTTGCCCAGGATCCGCGACACCTCGGGTGGCAGGTTCAGCCCATCTGTCGCCAGAGCCAGGGACTGTCCCACCTTCATCGCCGCACCCTTCAGCGCCCCCATGGTGTCGACCACCCGCTCAGCGTTTTCCAGGTGCAGCTTGTGAAGTGCATCGCGTCGGGTGTCGGAGTCCTGGAAGACCCCCTTGATCCGCTGGCCCAGATACGATCCGGACACGCGAGACGTGAGGCCACCCAGGCGGGCCATGCGACCGAAGCGAGACGTTGGGGGCTTGGTGGCCATGCGGCCCTCCCTGATGCCACACGCTATTGGCCTGAGGGGGGTCGGTCCAGAAAGCCGTATGGCTCAGCCGGCAACCACCGCTTCTCGAGCCGTCGCGAATACGGAGACCATCTCATCGATCTCCGCCTCGGTCGACGTGAAGGCCGGAAGGAAGCGAACCGCGGTGGGACCCGCCGGACACACCAACACTCCGCGCCGACGCATTTCATCGATGACGGGCCCAGCCGCAACGCCCAGCTCGGCTGCCACCATCAGCCCTTGGCCCCGCACGGGGACCCCTGTGGCCCGCAGCCCGTCCTGCAAGCGGACGCCAAGGGTGCGGCACCGAGCGGGAAGGTCTTCTTGCGCGATGGTGTCGAGCACTGCAAGACCGGCAGCACAGGCCACCGGATTGCCTCCGAACGTGGAGCCGTGGTCGCCGGGCCCGAGCGTGGTGGCCAGCTCTGGTCGCACCACGAGCAGTGCCCCCAAAGGAAGTCCGCCCCCCAGTGCCTTCGCCAGCGTGATGGCATCGGGCCGCGGGCGGTGCACCAGCGTGCCGGTCCGACCCAGACCGCACTGGATTTCGTCGTAGACGAGCAGAGCACCGGTCCGATCACAGGCGGCTCGAAGCTCCGCAAGGATGGCATCGGGCACCGGACGGCATCCACCCTCTCCCTGCACCGGCTCCACAAACACTGCGGCTGTGCGCTCCGTCACCGCACCGGGGAGCGCCGACACCGGCACCACACGGACCGTACCGGGCAGCGGCCCGAAACCGGCCTGGTACTTGGGGCGAGGCGTGAGCGCGAGGGCCATCATCGACCGACCGTGGAAGGCGTTCTCAGCGACCACCACTTCGGTGCGCGGACTGTCGCCCGAAGCCGGACTGCCCGCCTGCCGCCAGTGGTGCTTTCGCACCAGCTTCACGGCCGCTTCGTTGGCCTCGGTACCCGAGTTGCAGAGGAAGACCGCCGAGCCCTCAAGAAGCTCCAGGAGACGCTCCGCAAAGCGGGTCTGCACCGGCACCCGGTAGAGATTGGAGACGTGCAGGAGCCGCCCCACCTGTGCCCGCACCGCAGACAGCACGGCAGGATGGTCGTGCCCGAGTGCGGTGACCGCGATGCCACCGATGGCGTCGAGGTACCACTTCTCACGGTCATCCTGAACCCGTCGGCCTTCGGCCCGCACCAACGTGAGCGGATACCGACCATAGGTGGGAACAAACGGGCCATCCAGTGCGGTCATCCCTCTTCTCCTGCGTCCAGACAGACCATCGTGCCCACCCCTGCATCGGTGAGCAGCTCCAGCAAAACGGCATGTTCACGCGTGCCATCCGCCACGGTCACGCCCGCGACGCCTGCTTCGAGCGCCGACAGACAGGCTTCGGCCTTGGGAATCATCCCGCCCGAGACCGTGCCATTCTCCATCCACGTGCGCAGCGCTTCGGCAGACACGGTGCTCGCCACCTCGCCGTCCGGCCCCCGAATCCCTGGGACATCGGTCAGAAACAGCAGCCGCGAGGCGGTCAGCGAACGGGCCACCGCCGTGGCGACCGTGTCGGCGTTCACGTTCAGCGAGCCAAAGTCAGCATCTACCGCGACCGGTGCGACCACGGGAATGACCCCCGCAGCAAGCACGTCGGTGAGCACCGCGCCGTTTACCTCCGACACATCGCCCACCCGCCCGAGGTCGACCGGGGCGCCCGTTTCCGCGCTCGTGTGGGTCCGCACCGTTGCCCGCAGCCACCCCCCCAGGTCATGCCCGGAGAGCCCGACTGCGCGCCCGCCGCGCCGACCGCGGCGCCGAC
>CAJWOS010000437.1 GCA_913044235.1 uncultured Pseudomonadota bacterium | reverse complement strand
CTGTCGCCACCCGAGCCGCTGTCGCCACCCGAGCCGCTGTCGCCACCCGAGCCGCCATCGCCGCCCGCATCGCTTTCGCCGCCATCATCCCCAGCGCCGTCAGAGTCGTCGTCAGGCGCGTCGTCGGACGATGCGGTGTCTTCGACCTGTCGCGAAGTTTCCTTTCCATCGGCATCGTCGCTCGAAATCGACTCTGCGCATCCCATCGCAAACACAGCCAAACAGAATACTTTTCCGCGCACGCCGACCTCCCGGTGTCCTCTTTATTGCAGCAGTATGTACACTGTTTGCACACTGACGCAACCCTCCGTTCGGGGTACGAACCTCCCAGGTCTTCAGAATCTCGATTCGGCCGAGGAAAACCCCATGCGACTGACCGCTATCTTGCCCTTCCTGATGGCATGTGAGGGCCTCCCTACACCGGGCACTATCGATGGCCTGCCCGCCACGGACAACCTCGACATTGTCTACATCGAATGGGTCACGGTGCCGCCGACCAGTGCGACCGATGCACTGATCAAGCAATTCATCGGGGACTCCGAGCGGCATCCGGTCGCTTTCGTGAGCGCAGCATGGTGTGGCTCCTGCAAAGCGTACAAGGCAACCCTCGCGTCGGAACGAATGAAAGCGGTGCATGCCAAGGTCCAGATCCTTGAGCTCGACCTCGACCACCACACGGAGCTGTTGAAGACCATGGGGATTCGCCCCGTGGGCGTGCCACACTGGGAGGGTCTGGCGACATCGGGCCAGTCCAGCGGACTCCACATGGATGGGCGCGCTTGGAGTACCGACACTCTCGACGCAATGGCGCCCGTCCTCGAACATTTCTTCGCCAGACTGGATGATGCCTGATCGCCAACTGGCGCAGCTTTCCGGTACGCGACCGCCGGATTGATCTACCGTCTGGAATAAAGAATGGAAGCTTCACCATATATTTGATATGCCGCACGGTATAGTGAGAGTGGCTTTCCAGCGGAGACACACATGCGCGAAGATTCCGAGATAGTGCCTCTGCAATCTTGGCCGGCCCGAGACGACGCGGTCGCTCGGCTGCCCGATAGCCTCTCGCCTGAGCGTATGGCGAAGTGGCCCGTCGTCCTCCGCTCCCATGGCATCGACGAGACTGGCATCACACTGATGGATGTCCAGCGGGACCCGCTCGATGCCGCAGTCTGCGTGCAGCGCCAGCACTGGCTCTTCGACGAAGACAGTCGAACATGGGTGCTGGAGCGAAACGACGAGTGGTGGCTACCGCCCGAGGGTGCCGACCAACTCGCGACCCTCTTGCGTCCCTGACCCAGCGACATGGGCGCGGCAGAATGCGTCCACGATGGTGTCGACCATGGACTCGATGCCCAAAGGACGAATCCCACCCCCGCCGAGCCCGTCTTGATGGAGTAGGGCCATCACCACGGGGGAGACGAGCATCAAAGCGCCCTGACGGGTGTCGAGCGGGCTCAACCGTTCGGCATTGACCAGCCGCACCAGAAGCCGCTCGACGGCTTGAAGCAACGGCTCAAGGATGTCGGATACGTAGGTGCGCGCCGTGCGCTCGTCTTCAAGTCCAGTCTTCAGGCCGACTTCATGGATGCGACCGACCCCCAGGTCGCGCCATCCCATCACCAACAGCCGAAGCGCGTCCGTGAGTGTGGTTCGCGCGTCATCGATTGGAAGCTCGGCGAGGCGCTCCTGATGGGGGCGTCCGATGCAGGCAGCCGTGGCAAGAGCCGCATTCACCGCGCCTTCGCGGCTGCCAAAGTAATGCCGGAGGGTGGGCCGGCTCACTGCCGTGCGCTCAGCCATCGCCCGAAGGCTCGTGTTGCCGTCCTCAAGAATTGTCTGAAACACGCGACGAGCCAGCTCCTGCCGCCGCTCAGCATATCCGGGGCTGCGCTTTCCTTTGGGCCGTCCCATTTTTCGCTCCAATCAGGCCGCGTACTATACCTTGCCACCACATCGCACACTTATTGTATACTCTTTTGTCGCTCTGCCCAACCCTGCTCTCCGTCCAATCACCGCGATCCTCCTCGACTCGTCATCTGCACGGGTCGGCTAAATGAAAGAAACCATCGGCATGAAGACCCGGTGGGACACCGTCGCGACCCCGTGGGAGACAGCCGCACCATTCCTTCCGTCTCGGTCGACGGATCGCGGCGCCTGCCCGTTTCGAACTTTGTGCGTAGGTCTCCTGCCGTCGGTCCGCTGCTCGAAAGGCCAACGCAGAACGCGCGCGGGACACTCGGTCGAATTCACTGCAACCGTCGCGACGCGGTAGTCTGCGTCGGTTGCGGGGCACCCAGCCCACCGCACGCCGGGAGGCAGGAATGGTCGAAGCAGGACCCGTACCCTCAGGTACGGGCTACCGAGAGATCAGCGCTCGAGCGATCGCCCTGGGAATCATCCAGGGCATCGCGATGACGGCAGCGTTCACATATGCCGGACTCAAGCTCGGCTTCGGGGTTGGCGGGTCGAGTGTGGCGGCCATTCTGGGATTGGTCATTCTCCGCGGGATGCTCCGCGACGGTACGATCGTTGAAAACAACATCAATCAGACCGTGGCCAGTGGCATCAACACCGCATCGTCCGGGGTGGTGTTTACCGTACCGGCCCTGCTGCTGCTCGGGCTCGACTTCAACCCCTGGATGCTCGTTATCGCCGCGGTGGCAGGCTCCTTCATGGGAATCGTGGTCATCATCCCACTGCGCAAGCAGATGGTCGAGCTCGACCGACTCCGGTTTCCCACCGGCACGGCCGTAGCCACTCTCCTCAAGGCCACCGCCTCCGGACGAGAAAAGGCCATCCTGCTCGGGGTGGGCACTCTGCTGTCAGCCGCGGTGGTGGTCGGGATGGAGCTGGGCGTCGTTCCCGAGGAATGGGATGTGGGCAGCCTGCTGGGACTCCCGCCGTACCTTGGCGTGGCGCTGTACCTGTCGCTGATGAACCTCGGTGCCGGCTTGCTCTCCGGCAAGGGCGGCATGCCCTTCTTCCTCGGTGGTGTCCTGGCCTGGTGGTTCCTGGCGCCGGTCGCGGTCAATCTCGCCTGGATTCCCGCCGAGACCGTCGCGGCAGGAGGCACGGTCGACTTTCTCTACGGAAGCATGTTTCGGCCGCTCGGCATCGGCATCCTGATCGGCGGTGCGCTGATGGGTGTGGTCTTGGCCTTTCCAGCAATCAAAGCGGCCATCCAGAGCCTCGCAAGCGCGGTCAAGCTCCAGCAGGCCGATGGGTCGAGCGGTCCCGCTGATGAGCTGTCCGCACGTGTGCTCTATGTGGGCGTGGCGCTGTCTGCGGTAGTGCTGACCGGCGTAGTGTTCGCACTTGATCCGTCTCTCGGCCTGCCACGGATTCTCATCGCTGGCATCGCTGGCACGGTCTGGATTGCCGTCGCCGGGCTGATCGTAGCCCAAGCCACCGGCATGACCGACATCTCGCCGCTGTCGGGACTCGCCTTGATCGCCGTCACCCTCCTGCTTGGGATCACCGGCGCGATCGGCACTGGAAAGGGCCTCGACGATGCGGCGGTCTCGGGCGCTGTCGTGGTCGCCGTGGCAGTGGGTGTCGCCGTGTGCGTGGCCACCTCCCAGTGCGCCGACATGATGCAGGACCTCAAGACCGGGCATCTCGTGGGCGCTCGGCCTGCGGCCCAACAAGTGGTGCAGTTCGGCGTGGCCTGGATCGGTCCCCTCGTGGCCATCGGTACGATGATGCTCCTGTGGAACACGCCGGACGGCTCGCCTGGGTTCGGCCCCCAGAGTGCCGCCTGTCTGCAGGGCGCAGGAGACTGCTTGTCTGCACCACAGGCCGGTGCCCTCGAAGGGATGATTCGCGGCGTGGTGGATGGCAATGCTCCCGTCGACAAGTACCTTGCAGGAGGGATTCTCGGCGGAGCCGTCACCCTGTTCCCAGTGGGCGGCCTCGGAGTGCTGCTGGGGCTCGCGATGTACCTGCCCTTTTCGATCACGCTCGGCTACGGCATCGGCTGCATGATGTCGATGGGCCTCCAGCGCGCCAAGGGCGCCCGCTGGATGGAAGACAAAGTGGTTCCGCTCGCTGCGGGACTGATCGTCGGCGAGGCGCTCACAGCACTCGTCTTCAGCATCGCCAAAGCTTTCGGTTGAGGCCATCATGAACACACTGGCATGGATTCTCTTTGTGGCCGGCACCCTCGTCGCGACCGCGACTGGCGCCCACTCTCCGCCGATGTGGGCCCCGTTTGGCCTGGGAATCGCCCTGGCAGTCGCGGGTGCGATGCTGCTCCGCCGACAGAGCGCAAAGCAGGCCGCGGGCGGTGATGCAGACGGCATTCACGACCTCTCCGGCCTTCGCGAGGCTCTGCACGAGGTCACGGCAAACACCGCTGCGCTTGAAGCCCTTCCCGATCAAACACACGACCTGCTCGAGCGAGTCGAGGCCCTCCAGCTCGAGCATCTGCTGCCCATGCTGGAGGCACGCAGCATCCTGGCAAGCAGCCATGGCGTGAAGTCTTACGCCCGTGTGTTCACGCCCATCGCGAGCGGAGAGCGCTGCCTCAACCGCGCATGGTCAGCCCTCGCAGACCAGAATCCTGCCGAAGCCCGCGTACAGCTCGGGCGCGCCCGCGGACACTTCGAAGCTGCCGAGCAGGGTTGGCCCGCATCGAGCACTTGACGAAGTCTCGCCAATCGACGCGCAGTGGTTGGTCGATGGCGCCAGCCTAAGCGGCTGGTGGCGCCGTTCGTTGTATGCTGACCGCCGAACGCACCCCATGGAGACGTTGCATGACCCCTCCCCGCGTAGCCGTCATCGGCGGTGGCCCAGCCGGATGCGCGGCGGCCCAAGCCCTCCGCGAGGTCGGCTGTTCCGTGCAGCTCTTCGAGCAGACCGCCGAGCTTGGTGGACGCACCTGGACCTACCGTGACGGCCCCGACCACCTCGACACCGGAGCCGGCTTCATCACGAACTTCTACCCCCGGGTCTGGGCGCTTGCCAAGACGCATGGCTTTGCTTCTGAAGTCCGGGAACTGAATCGCGTGACGGGCCTTCACAACGGACGCCAGCTGGCTCGACTCGATGTGAGTTCTCCCCTCTCCTTCCTGCTGTTTCCGCTGATTTCTCTGGTGGACAAGCTGCAGATGGCCTGGTGGACCCTGCGACTCACCTTCCAGCGCAGCGAGCTCGATCT
The DNA here is from genome assembly GCA_913044235.1 of uncultured Pseudomonadota bacterium. Lineage (GTDB taxonomy): Bacteria > Myxococcota_A > UBA796 > UBA796 > UBA2385 > CAJWOS01. The sequence continues at coordinate 1,048 of CAJWOS010000437.1, read as the reverse complement.
CGCCCTGCCCGACCGCCTCGCGCGACGCGACACCCGCTCCATCGCAGAGATGGCCGACCAGGACCTCAGCCCCGCCATCTACCACCACCTCGTTCGCCCTGGAATTGAGCCCTTCTGGTACTTCGCTTGTGAAGACGTGTCTGCCGCGCTGGCCGAGACCCTCACGGCGCATGCCGCCGGTGCGCGCTTCTACTACGTGGCCGGCGGCATCGACCGAATCTGTCATGCCATGCTGGACGGCGTCACAGTCACCACGGGCGTGTCCGCCACACGCGTCGAGGTCTCGGGTGGCAAAGTGCAGCTGTCCCTTTCGAGCCCGAGTGGCCCATCGGTGCACGAGTTCGACAAAGTGGTCATCGCAACCACCGCCTCGGTGGCCAATCGCCTCACCCAGGAGCTGCCTGAGACCGTGATTCCATGGGCATTGCGCGGATTCCTGCAGTCCCAGACCTACGCGGCGAACATCCATGTCGCGTTCCGGATGCCACGCTTTCCACAACCGCTCGGCCTCAACTCCATCTTTCCCACCGGGCCGGGCGCACACCCACTCGCCGCACTGTCCTTCCATCGGCCCAAAGACGGAGACAAGCCAACGCACCACGAGCTGGTGAGCGTCTACCTCTCCGACGTGGAGAGCCGCCGGGTGATGCAGTGGAGTGATGCGGACCTCGCCAGACATGCCTGGACACTGAGTCGGTCGATTTGTGCAGTGCTCCCCGAGGCCGTGCCGCCGGTCCTTCACGTCAACCGACGCCCGGAGGCCATCCCGGTCCACGGTGTGGGCCGCTACCAGCAAGCGGTCGCATTCCAGCAAGCACAGGCGCAGTCCGGTCGAACCATCTTCTTCGCTGGCGACTACCTCGCCACCGCTACCATCGATGGAGCAATCGCGACCGGACGCGCAGCGGCAGAAGCCATGATGGTGCCCCAGCGCTAACGGCTCCCCGAGGGCCGCATGCACCCGCCCCCCACAACCACCAGGGCAGATCGGCGACTTGCGGCAAGTCCCTGGCTCAGCGGGCTTGCGCGCCGCGCGTGCTCAGCGCCG
>CAJWOS010000436.1 GCA_913044235.1 uncultured Pseudomonadota bacterium | reverse complement strand
GGTCTCTGCGGAAGCACGGGCGGCCGAGGACAGCAGGCCGACCGCTGTCGTGGAACCGAGTGCAGCCAGCGCCAATCTCATCCGACCTCCAGGTCGTTACGACCCGACCCGCGTGAGTGTGCCCTCATTCGGTGCCACTGACCACATCGCGATGATGACTCACCGGTAGAAAAGTCCGCCGGCTGTTTGCGGACGACGTATCGCACCGCCCACATCGGTGCGGGTCTGCGTTGTCGCACGATGAAGGGTACCACCAGCGCCAGCCACCATGCTCCGGGGGAGGTTTGGGCCGAAACGGAGCATCCAGAAGGCGTTTTATCCGCTCTTCCCGATGTGGACGGGGCAGGATCCGCAGGCTCGGTGGTGTCGCCCGTGTCGGCTTCATCTGGCGACTGCAGCACGGCTAAAATGGCCGGTGGATCGACGATCCCATGCCCGTATGTATCGTGATGGCCATCTTCGCCATGGGTCACGAAGGGAGACTCGGACGCGGTTGTGATCAAAAGTTCGGCGACCTCATCCGCGCTGTACTCCGGCGAGACCGACAGAATCCATCCGGCGATGCCGGCCACCACAGGCGCCGCCGCGCTGGTCCCGCCGAACTCGGTCGTGAAGTCGTCGACCGGGGAGATCGACACCGTGGCACTGGGCGCAGCGAGGTCGACCGGGGCTCCTGAGTTGGTGTAGCTGGTGGGGTAGCCGTAGTTGTCGATTGCAGAGACACAAACGACGGCAGGCAGCGCGCACACCTCCGCATCGCCCAGAGTCCGGTTGTCGTTGCCGGCGGCGAATACCACGACGGCTCCACGCCCCTCTCTCGGCTCGGTGCGCGCGCGCTCGATCACGGCCGCAAGCGGGGCGGGCGCTGGGATATCGGTGTTGTAGCCCCAGGAGTTGTTGATGACCGCGGCATCTTCGGTGATGGCGTGCTCGAAGGCGGCCACGCTGATGGACAGGCTTCCGCCGCTTTCACCCAACATGCGGATCGGAATGAGGGTGCAGCCGGGGCACAGGCCGCTGATTCCAATGCCATTCTCTGCCGTGGCTGCGACCACGCCTGCCACCGCGGTGCCGTGGGTGTCGCAGATGTCGGTCGTGGACGTGTTGCAGTACTCGCCAGGCACAGGACTCGGGTCGAAGTCGTCGTCGTAGGCGTCGTACGGTGCAGCGACCCGGTCAACGAGGTCGGGATGTTCGTGGTCGATCCCGGAGTCGATGACTGCGATGCGGACGGTGGGATCGCCCAGTGACACGGCATGCAGGGTGTCCATTTCCAAGACGTCGAGGTACCACTGGCTCGCGCGATGTGGATCTTCATCGTGCAGCTCGGGAGCCAGGACCACATCCGGAAAGACCGCATCAACGTCTGCCTGAGCCACGAGGCTGCTCGACAACGCGAGGGCCGCCGCCACACCACTGGTTGGGATCTTCCAAGAGTGGCCGCCGAGGGAGCGGGCGCGCGGATGAGGGGAGGCCGACGAAGCCGTGTGCACCACGACGGCCGGAAGCACGGGGAGCCGGATCGGACCGCGCGCACTGGGAAACTCTGCGGTATCGGGGGCGACGAGGCTCGGCGGATTGTCTGGACGGATTGTCAAAACACCGGACTCGGCCTCCGCACGCGTGCCCAACCATCCGACCAGCATGGTCGCGGCAGCTTGGATGATGCGAGTGGAAGGTGACATCAATCCTCCGATGAGCGGTTCGGGGTGCGGTGGGCAGCGAACTCGATACCTTGGGGCTCCAGTTACCCCGCTTCGGAGGCCTCTATGCGCATCGGCACTCGGAAAGTCGCTCTGACCCTGGTGAGTCTGTGTATGGCATCGAGTGCGTGGGCACGACCTGACGATGGGAGCGGACTGTATACCTACGACCCTGCGGACACACTCGCGTTTTGGGATGTACCCTCAGGGGATGTGCGTGTGCACTTCAGTGTGGACGGCCCCAACGCTACACTTCTTGCCGATCTCGACGAAGACGGCGTGCCTGACTTCCCTTCGCTCGTGGGGTACGAGGTGGCCGAGGTCCTGTATTTTTTCGAGGAGGCCGGCTTCCGGCGCCCGATAGCCGAAGGCGCTGTGGGCTTGTCGGAGCCGGGTGGATCGGAAGCCCTCGATGTCTACCTGGTGGACTTCGGAGGCTCGGCTGACGGCATGTTTGGGGTGGACCGATGCAGCGATGGCGTCTGTGCCGGACACCTGATCATCGAAAACGACTTTTCCGGGTATGGCTATCCATCCTTGGAAGAGGCGGCGCAGATCCTGGCTAGCCACGAGCTGTTCCATGCGGTGCAGTACGCCTATGTCGACGACCTCGACCCTTGGTTTTCGGAGGGCACCGCGACCTGGGCTGAGCACCTGTATCGACCGGAAGTGGATGACTACCTCCGCTTTTGCAGGGCCTACCTTGCAGACTCAGGACGCTCGATCGACCGCCCTCCGTCGGGCATGGTGACGGCCTTTGCCTATGGCACAGCGCTATTTTTCGGGTTTGTCCAGGAGCAGTACGGTGCGGACCGCATCGTGGTGATGTTGGAGACGCTTGCTGCGGCAGGTGATGGGAACGAGGTGGCCGCTGTTGCGGAGGCGCTTGGCGAGGTCGGGGTGGGGTTCGACACGGTCTGGCCCCAGTTTGCGGCATGGAATCTCGCAACCGGCCCACGATCAGGCGGCCTGGAGAGCTATCCGTACGCCGACGGTCTGCACCCCGGCATCCAGGCGGAGGCAATTGCAGAGTCCGTGGTCGAGGAGCATCGCTTCTATCCGCTGGCGGCGAGCTATTTCCGGGTGCAACATCCTGGCGGGGAGCTCCTGCTTGGTCTTGCGGAAGACAACGACGAGGCGGTTCACTTTGCGGTGTTTCCAACGACCGACACGGGGGTGGTGCTGCCGGCCCTGCTGGAGTGGCAGCCCAGCGAGGCGAAGATCGAGTCTCTCGGCACACAACCGGCTGGCGACTACTGGCTTGTCGGAAACTACCCTGCGGCAGCCGATAGCAGCGCCGTGCGTCTTTTTTGTTTTGGCGGGCCCGATGCCATGGAACCCTGCCGTCCCGAGGAATCGGAGACCGACTCTGGCGAGCCGATCGGCGACACCGCAGCGCCGGAAGCCGAAGCGTCGGATCGCCGCCGATCCGCGGGCAAGGGTGGGGGATGTACCACGCTTCCGGGTCACCCCGGATCGGGACTCTTCTTCGCCTTACTGGGGCTGATGATGGGTGCTCGGAGGCGGGCATGATCGGCGGCCGTAGGGCCCGTCTCCTGTGGGGAGCGGTGGTCTTGGGAGGGCTGCCGGGAGCGGTGCACGCACGACGTGGGAAGACACCGCCGCCACCAGACGCCTGGTCCTACACGGTCACGGGCACCCGCACGGTTCAATCGACTGCTACGGGAGCGGCCGCCGGCGGCATTCCGGAGGCCTTGACCCGGCTGGCCGAGGCGCGGCTCGCGTGGACGGCTCGCGCAGGGCTCACCACGGTGCACTCGGATGGTTCGGTGACCGAGCTGGTTCGTGTGGAGGCACCAGGCACCGCCATGCACGGGCGAGCCTTTGGGCTGCGGCGCTTCGACGATGGCGAGGTCCTTCGGGTGGAGCGTCTGCTCGAAGTGGCCGACACCGAGCTGATGGACTGGGACCCGGTGTTGGGTGCGTTGTCGCCTGCACGACCCGATGCGGTCACGATCCGCAAGCCCGCGAGTCGGGCTCTCCAGTGGACGGCAAGGCTCGGCACAGCCCAGTTTCTTCGCACCAACTGTCCGTCCAACTGGACGCTCTTGGAAGAGGCGGACAGTGAGGTCGAGGGCTGGTTGGGGCGCCCGGTCGAGACCGTACAGTACGAGGGACGCTGTAGTCTGCAGGGGCGTGCGGATGGCGCCGAAGGTCAACCCACGCCGCTGCGCGGCACGGGCACGATCTCGGGTCAGGTCTGGTGGGATGCGGGAACGCATCAGGTCATCCGTCACGACCTCACCATAGACCGAACAGTGCGCTCCCGGTGGCTTTCTCCGACCGGACGCGTCGAGTTGATTCAGGAGCAGCACTACGCCATACGGGTGGATTGGGTGCCAGCCACCGCAGCGCCCGAAGCGCTGCGCTTGCTCCCGACGGAGGCGTTCACGGCGCGGCTACCGGAAGTCCTCGCCTCGTGGTCTCACTGTGCCGAGACGCCAAGCGCAAAAGAAGTCGTTTTGGTGCTCGGCACTGAAGGGGCGATCGACGTTCGCACGATTCGCGAACCCCCTGGTGCCACTGCCCCTGCGTCGACTTTTCCCGTCGACCCGGAGCGATCGGCACCCTTGCCTCAAAAGGTTGAGAGCACTGCATTCGACACGGCCTGTTGGCAGGCCGCGGCAGATACGTTGAACTTAGCGGCGCACGATGACATCGGCGTCCGATTCACCTTCGTGCTGCCTTGGCGTGACGACGGCTTCGGAATGCCTGGGTTGGTCGAACGCGCCCGTCCGCGCCTCGGTGCCCTGTTCGTTGTGGCCGGTGAAGAAGAGCGCGAGGCGACCGAAGCGTGGCTTGGTGTGCGTTGAGCCTTCACTCGGGTGTACACTGCCAACAACCGAGCCCTTTGCTCAGCCTTCAGGCTCTTCGAGGACACGATGGACGTCGATGCTAGAATTGTGACCATCCTGCATGAGTGCCGCTGGGTGACCGACCCCGGCACTGCGGTCCGTTTGATTCCCGCGCTGGCCGCCGAGGCGCCGCCCTTCGTGATGCTTCCACAAAAGGCGGGCGAGGTGAGGGCATCCATCCCGATCTTGTGCACCCCGATGTTGGCGGCACCGGTGGTGCAGACCATTGTGGATGTGATGAACGAGGAGGTGGTCGCGATTGAGGCGCTCGATGCGTCGGCAGTCATGCAGGATTCTCTCGCGACTGCGATTGCAAAGTGTTTCGGTCAGTCTGCACGGCCCGGTCTTCGAGCGCAGACCGTTCCGGTTCTGGCTGTCACCCACATCGCATGGCGCATGATTTCTGGGAGTGTTGCGACGCTTCCGGGACTGGACGACGGCCTGATCCAGGCGGCGCGGTCCGCTGCTGCACGCCTCGCTGCTGCGAAGGGTACGGCCGCCGCAGACCTTCTTCAGTCGATCAACTGGGCCCTGAAGTCGCGGGTGGCAGCCGGCTTGAGCTTGGCCGGTATGGCCGGTGCGGAAGTGCTCACGGGTGGTCTGTACCGTCAGATCCTCGCAAGCCCGCTGCTGTTTGCATTCCCTCGCGGCACACTCGACAACGACCCGAGCAAGGCGGCGGATGTGCTTGGTCTGGCCCTTGACCCGGCGCTGGTCCTCGCTTCCCGAAAGGCTGGTGCGGTGTTGGTGACCGCGAGTCGACAGCGCCTGAAGGAAGGGAAGGCCGTGCCGCTTGATATTGTTCTGCAGTCCCTCATCCCCGACAACATGGCTCCCGAGTCTGCATCGCTACACCCCGTGGCGGGGCCAGCGATCATCGCCGCCATGCCAGCGCTGGCGGATGCGAAAGTTCTCAAAAAGGTAGGAATCGAGGGCCGATATGCGAAGGGGCTCACCTCGGTCCGGGGGGCCCGCGCACTGACTGCGGCATGGGTCACTCTGTGCGAGGCGCTCGGAACATGGGATGTTTTGTCGAGTCTGGTCGCGCGGGTCGTTCCGCTGCAGGAAAAAGACGGGCGGATGACCTCGCCGGCCGGTGTGTTGCCCGTTGATGCGCGCTGGCCTCTGCTGCTTCCAAGACCGAATGCCGCGGATACAGTTCAGGCGGTTGTGGCGGTGCGATTGACCGAAGTGCGGGAGTCCTTGATTGGTGGGCTTGTGCAACGCCCCTGGTCTTTGAACAATGTGGCGCGCACATTCGAGCAGGTGGCGCGAGCCAATGGGGCCGCCGTGCGGCAAGTACTTGGCGACTACGCGGTGTGTACTTTCCCGGTCCCCGAGCTCGCCATTCGATTTGCCCTCCTGGTGCGGAAGGCCTTGGGGCCCGATGCGGGACTGGAACTCGCCGACGACGGCGCGACCATTCCGGTGCCCTCGAGCGCCGCGGTGGGGGTCGGCGTTGCGCTCGGGGTGGTCGATGGCGGAACGGATGGCGAGCGCTCAGTGCTGTCGGGTCGCGGAGTGGCGGAGGCGATCGCCCTTGCAGGCAACGGTCGTGCTTTGCGAATTCACGATGATGGTGTGGGCGTTCGAACAGCAGGTTGGGGAGCGGATGGCTTGTTGAACGAGGGCATCATCGCTTCTG
>CAJWOS010000435.1 GCA_913044235.1 uncultured Pseudomonadota bacterium | reverse complement strand
CCCTGACCGTCGCAGGTGGTGGTGCGGGCGTCTGCCCCTTGGAAGACGAGGGATCGACCATCGATCTGGATGGAGCTGGTGTGGACCCCTGCCGCAAAGGAGAGCGTGTCGCCATCGGCAAGAGGGGCACTGGCTGCATCCTCGGTGAGCGCATCCCCCCCACCCGCGGGATCCACAACGACCGTGGCGGCCAGCGCTCGTGGCCGGTCCTACCGAGCGATTCGCCAGGGTCGCATCAGCGCTTCGTTCAGTCCGGCAAACGCGCGCTTGTAGTCCGCAAACCGTCCGCCTGCATGGACGGCCTCGAGCAGAGCCTCGCCCGCCTCGGGTCCACCACGGGCGAGCTCCGCTTCCACCCAGGCCCAACGTGCCGACGTGGGACGGACTTCCGCACGCCCCTTGAGGCCGCGCTGGATGCGCTTGAGCCTCTGCTCCACCACACGAATGCCCGCAAAAGCGGCCCCGTCGAGCGGCGTGTTTCGCTTGGGCACAAACGGTGCAATCCCCAGAGCGATGGGATGAATGGCAGCCATCTTCAGGGTGAAGTCGATGAGCTCGTCGAGATCATCGTCATTTTCATCCGGCACACCCACCATCATGTACACCTTCACGAGCCGATACCGATGCTCGGCCGCCTGCCGCGCCACTTCGAAGAGGTGCTTCTCTGTGGTGCCCTTCGCGATGGTGCGACGCAGCCGCTGACTCGCGGCGTCAGATGCCACGGTGAGGGTCTTGTAGCCGCCCGCACGAAGCAACCGAGCGATGTCTGGCTTTCGGGCGACGCGATCGGCTCGCAAGGAGCTCACCCCCACCCCGCGACCGGAATCCACCAGGGCCTGCAGCAGGCCCACAAGCTTCGGATGGTCTGAGATGGCCGCACCCACAAGCCCCACGCGCTCGGCTTCATCGGGGATGAGGTCGAGGATTCGCTCCGGCGTGACCAAGCGCATGCCCCCGTTGGTGGAGCGCCGCATCACGCAGAACGTGCACTGCCGGTGACAGCCTCGCTCACCCTCCATCAAGAACATGTCGGAGAGCTCTGCCTCGGGGGCCAGAATGGGACCCCGCGCCGGCAGGGTCGCATCGGACGCCTTCGCGACAGCCGGCAGCACCGTGCCGTGTCGCTCCGGCACGAAACCACCCGGAAGCCGCTCGATGGTGTCGAAGAAGGCCTCCCGCGAGTCATCGATGCCCGAGCCAAAGGCTTCCACCACGACGTCGTCGGCTTCGCCCAGCAGCATGGCATCGACGAATGGCGCGGCGGGGAGCGGATTGGAGAAGGTCAAAGGCCCACCCAGGAGAATCCGTGGATGGCCGGGGGTCCGGTCGCGCCGTAGGGGCGGAATCCCCGCACGCTCAAGCGCTCGCACCAGCCCCGCGAGCTCGAGCTCGTAGGCGAGACTGACCCCGATGACAGGAAAGCGAGACAAGGGGGAGCGGGTCTCGTAGGTCACGAGCGGGCTCCGGTCGTCGTCCGGCAGGAATGCCCGCTCAGCGGCAAATCCGGCCGTGCGCAGCAGGTGCAGCACCCACTGGAAGCCCAGCGACGACATCCCCGCTCGATACGGGCTCGGGTACAGCAGAGCAACCCGGTCGGGGCCAGGTGTAAACACGTTGCCGCGCTCGTTGGCCAGCCGTCGCGCGATCGGATCATCGGTGGCTCGTGTGTGCCTACGCCCGCCCCGAGATGGGCCAGAGCGGTCTTTGGACCGTAGATTTCGGGTGCGGCGAGCCAAGCGCAGACCTCGCTTCAGGACGACAGAGCTGCGGCGACTTCGCGCCACGCTCTGCGGTCCAGCAGGTACTGTAGATGTGTCATTTCGGGCAGCTCGACATGCTCAGCCCCCGGCATCCGAGCGGTCTCCGCAGGCTGCATGAGCGGGTCGGCCTTGGACCACAGGCACACGAGCCGGGTGGGCCCCGACCAGGGAGCCTGACCCGAGAGGCGCTCGAGTACATCGGAGTCGGGTCGAAGGTCGCGCGCGCGGCCCGAGCCCGCAAACCGTGCGGCGTGCGTGCCGCTGTGGGGGGTGCCCAGCGTGACCAGAGTGTGGACCTGGTTGGTGGTCTCGACATCGAGGAGCGCCAGTCGGGCAACCAGCCCACCCATGCTGTGCGCGACGATGTCGATGCGCTGTTCCGACCCCAGGCCATTGACCTCGACCACTTCCGCGAGGGTCTCAACCAAGCGATCTCCGAGCGCTCCCAAGGGACCCTCGGGCAGACCGAGTGAATAGGTGCGCCGCCGGCCCTGCAGCGCAAACCACCCCCGCATGGGCGAGAAGTTGCCGCGATGGCCGCCCAGTCCGTGGACCAGGATCATGGGTCGGTGCCCATCATCGGGCAGAGCCACGATGGGGCGGTGCTTGGCAGTCAACAATGTGAGGCCAAGCAGGGGTGCGCGCGCCAGATCGGCGCGTACATCGGAGTCGACGGCCTGCACCGCGCTCGAGATTCCACGCCCGGCAGCCCGTACGCCGCGCCCGAGCACATCCCAGATTGACGGACCTGGGATGACCGCAGGACGCTCGGATGATGGCTCATCGGAGGCCTCCGAACCCGGCGGTTCGTCGTGGCCAGACGGCTCGACAAGCGAGTGCCCGTCTGCCGAAGAACCCACAAGACCGGATGGCGGTCTGGGGTCTCCGGCGTCGGGTCGGACGGTGTCGCTGGAAGATTCGGCCATGGTGGAGTTCTCGCTGCGCAAAGGCGGTAACCCGCGACGAGGCGTTCGGACCGAACGGACCGGTGTCAGATGCTCTCGAACCCGGTGGTTCCGTATTAGGTTGCCGCAGTCCGCGTCGCACCGACCCGGGCACAGGGAGGTCATAGAGCCATGATGCGCACATCCCGGAATGGACGGGGAGCCCTGTTGACCGTCCTCCTCGGTCTGATCACGGTCGGGACGGTCACCATCCTTCCCGCGGTGAGTCGCCCCGCACTGGCCGACTCGCTCGCCAGTCAGGAAGTCCGCTACACGCTCTACTTTCAGGGCAAGCCCGCCGGCACCCATATGGTCAAGATCCGGCACTTCGCACCGCGCCGCGCCAACGGGGAAGAGACGCGAATCATTGAGAGCTTCGAAGACATTCGCGGTCCCGATGTGCCCGAGGCACTCTGGCGCCGCACCCGCGCCACCGCACGCGCCAGCGGCACCACGTTGTCCTTCACAGCGGTCACCGAGACCGGTCCGCCCGGAAGCCAGAACGTCACGGAGCTCAACGGTCGTCGCAATTTCGATGGCAGCTGGACGCTCCACACCACACGCGGGCCCGCATCCGAGACCGTGGAGCTCCGACGCTCCCAAGCCGACCTCTGCACCCTCGATCTGCTGGACCCAATCCTGAATGCTCGCCTGCTCGACCGTCCCATCGCTCGCATGGTCGACATCACCACCGGCGAAATCGTTGAGGGACGCACCTCCGACATGGGCGAAGTGACCGCCGAGATTGGTGGGACGAACATCGGCGTGCGGCGAGCGGCCTTCGAGACCGCGAGCCACACCTGGAAGTGGGACTGGAATCTCGAGGGTGTTCTGGTTCAATATGACACCCGGCTCGGGAGTGGTCCGCTCACCGCGCGTGCAGACAGCGCGCCCGACATGCGAACATGGGGTGCAATCGAGACATCCACCCGATTCGACAATGGTGTGCCCATCGTGCAGGACGATCTGTGAGCCCAATCCGGAGACCGCTTCGTCTCCTCCTGGCCGCCGCACTGGGATGCGGTCTCGCTGCCGTCAGTCCCCACGCTCTTGCGCGCAGGGGGGAGCCATCTACGGCCCGCACCCCGGAAGCTGCACGCGCACTCGCCGTTCTCAACCAGGACACCCTGCCCGCTCTCGAGGCCCGTCGCGCTGCTGCGATGGCCCGTCAGGCGGCACTCGATGCCTGGTTCGATGGCACCCGGCCCACTCCCGAGGCCGCACTTCCCGAGCTGTCCGGACGCCCCCTCCTCGACCCGACCGCCATCTGGGGCGCACTCCGGGCGCTGGATGCCCGAACCGAGGACCGCGCCGCGGAGCGCGTCTCGCCCGCACCCGCCGACCTGCATCCGAGCGATGGCGCCCAGCTATCTGCTGCCCGCACGGCCGCACTGGACGCTGAGGACGCCGCCGCAGCCCGCGAGCGTCGGTTCTGGTCCGGTCTCCTCGCAGCCGCCGAACGCGCCGAAGGCCTCCAGGTTCAAGCCATTCGGACGCGAGTTGCTGACCTCCAGAAGCGCGGCCCAGCGCCCACAGACATCGGCGAGGACGGCCCCTCTGATGAAGAGGCTGCAGCCGGACTCGCGCGAGCCCGCACCGAGGCCGCACTGGTCACTCTGCAAGCTGCCGCAGTCCGGTCGGCCACCATTCCCGGCGACCCCACGCTCGACGGCTTGGTGCGAGACGACCTCGACCTGCTGCAGGGGTATCTGGACCGCTCCGTGCACCCTGCGCCGCCGCCCACGCCGGTGGTGCACGATGCTGCCGATCGCCTACAACGCGCACGCCCACTGACCACCGTCGATCTCACCGACGCGCTGCAGGCGTGGACCCGGCAAATGCTCGAGCAGGAGATCGCCGCACTCGCGATCGAAATCGGCCGCCTCGAGGCCCCATCCACCCCCAATGCTGCAGAGGTCGCCCCTCTGCCCGTGGAGACCGCCACCCAACAGCTTGAGCAAGCACGAAAGATCCAGCGCGAGGCACTTGCCGAGGTGACCGCCCTGAAGCGTGCACTGAACCTCGACCAAACCCCAGACGCTGCCCTAAAGCCCATCGATGCGCTTCGCATGCAGCGTGTCGCATCCCTCGAGAAGCGATCCACACTGCGCCTACAGCAAGCCGAGCGCACCCTCGACCGGGCCCGTCGAGCAGCGGAGCTCAACCGCACCGTTCAAGACACCACCGACGACGATGTGGCACAGGCACAGGCCGACGCCGCAGCCAAAGAAGCCGAGGCTGTGCGCGCCGAAGAACAGCGCTCAAACGAGACCGAGATTCGCCAGCTCATGGCCGACTTCTCGAAGCGGCGGGCCACCATCCTCGAAGCGCGCAAGGCACGCGAAGACGACACTCGCGCCCTACTCGACGTGCACACCGTCGCACTGCAGGATCAGCGCACCGGACTCGCTGCCGCCCTGAGCCTCGGCCCTCTCGACCAGGACCGTCAGAATCGGCTCGACACCGTTTATCGAGATGCCCGCAACACCGTCGCTGGAATCCGCCGGGACAATGCTCGCCTACGGGCGGATCTCAACACCCTGCTGGTCGACATCGCGCACCAACACACGGAACTTCCGGAGCCGGGCAACTACGACCTCCCCGGTGCCGACTCCACGCTGATCACCGATCTCACCCAGGAAATCGACCAACTGCACCAAGCGCTCGACCGAGACATTGACATCGCCGAGCGCGACCTCGCCACATCGATGGACCTCTTGTCGAATGCCAAGGCCTTTCGACGCCTCGCCCGCACCCATGCCAGCGCCGAGGCCCGCGCCGTGGTGCAGACCCGATTCGTCGACGAGCTGGTGCACGAGATCCACGAGATTCCCTTCGTGGTGTTGAACGTGTTGCGCCAGGGCTTCACCATCCTGCGCAACCTCGACACGGTGCTGCTCGATCTGGGCGCCCTCGCATCCTTCTTCTGGGGGTCGATCGAGCTCGTGGTTTTGGTGCTGCTGTGGGGACTGGCCCGGGAGCGCACGGGTGACTGGCTTCGTCAGGGGCTCACCGCGCTTCGCGCCGTGCGGCCCGGCGACCTCGGCATCGTCGCCCGCATGAACGACTGGGTGGGCAGCCGTGGTGTCGCGGGCAACTGGCTGAACCTCGACCCGGTCCTGCGACCCGTTCTGCTCCTCACGATCGACTTCTTGGCTGTTGCGGTGGTCTATCGCTCCCTGCCCGGACAATGGACCTACCTCTCACTGGCCCTGTTCATCTGGCTCCTGCGCACCGCTTGGCGCTGGAGCAACCAAATGGTTCCGGTGCTCTTGGTGGGACCCGGTGAAGACCGTCCCGCGGCCCGTAGAGTGTCTGAGGCTGGCCGCATACGGGCCCTTCGCACCATTCGAGTCATCCTGGTCTGGGCTGTGCTGACGGCGGTCCTGTCCCGCGTCGCACTTGAGATTCTCGATGCCGACCGCGTCGTGGACCTCATCAACGCCATCGGATCTTTTGCCGGCTGGATCATCGCGGTGGTGACCCTCCATGTGTGGTCGCCCGCCCTCCGACGCGCAGT
>CAJWOS010000434.1 GCA_913044235.1 uncultured Pseudomonadota bacterium | reverse complement strand
TGCAGTGCCGCACGTGCAGCGCCACCTGGAGAGTGGCCCTCGACACCACCCTCGAGCCCGACGCCGACAACCACCCGCGCCTCACGGTCGCCGAGGCCTACGACCGCATCGATGCCCACTTCACTGAGCGGCCCGTACAGGATGCGGCGCGGTTTGAAGCCGAGGGAATCGCCTTCGAGGGCGAAGACGGTGTGCTCCTCAAGGCGCGCACGGGGGCACGAGGGTTCGATGTGGTGGCGGAGGGTCCTCTGGTGCTCGACGGACGCGGCCTCAGCGTCGATGGCACCACCCGCCTGGAATTCGACGAGCTCAAGGCCGTGTCGGTCGAGCTTGGCAACAAGGTACAGTTGCGCACGAACGACCGGCTCTACCGCCTCGTGCCGGAGAGCGGCAGCGTGCTGCGATGGGGGCACTTCATCCACCGCTGGCGCTGCTCGGTGCAAGGGCTGCCGCACACTCCGCTGGGCTGACTCGCCGCTACCGCCGGGTGCGCTCCGCCACCGCGTGCATCAGCCACACCATCTCCCGGCCGATCTCCTCGCTCTTCGCCCGATAGGTGGCGGCTTCCTCGGGCGTTCCATCGCTCACTTTGGGGTCGAGGTAGGGCATCGCCACCCGCACAGCGGCCCCCTCCACGAACGGACACGAAGCGTCTGCCGATGAACACACCATCACAGCGGCAAAGCCGGACGCGGGATTGAACGGATCGCTGTACACCTTAGAGAAGGCCGTGTCTTGCACGCCCGGACCGTAGCCCAGGCGGTAGACCACGTTCTGTTCGCCCTTGACTGCATCGGTCTGCTCGATGGCAAACCCGTGGCTGCGCAGGGCCGTCACGGCACGAGGGTTGAACGCTGTGGCTTCGGTCCCCCCCGACCAGGTGGTGATCTGGTCGAGTCCCAGCTCTAAAGCCGCTGCACGGGCCCACGCCTGCCCCATCTGGCTCCGCCGGGAGTTGTGGGTACAGACAAAAACCAGTGGAGCGGGCTCTCCCTTGGCCTGCTGCTCTGCCATCCAGTCGATCAGGAGGGTCAGGTTGTCTGTGCGCTCCTTCGTGAGGGTGGACGGCTTGCCTTCCCCAACCCAGGCGCGCACCGATGTGGCCACCGCAGGATGCAGCGGTGAGGGCGCGGCCAGAGCCGTACCGGCGAGCTGGACTGTGATGAGCGAAGCGAAGACGGACATGGTTCCTCCGAAGCGGCGGCGCCGTAACGAAGACTCGTGGCAGTCCGATGGCGAAACGTGTTCGGCTACCGCACAAGAGCACGGTCATCCCGTCAGGGTGGGTCCGTAGCCGATCTCTTCCATCGCCCGGAGCGCGGCCTGCCGAGTGGGCTCGTCGGGGTCGAGCGACAAGACCCGTCGCAGGTGCTGCCAGGCGAGCGGTCCCTGACCACTGCGGATGCGCGCGAGTCCCAGCGCAAGGTAGATGCTGGCGCGCTCCTGGCGGGACAGCCGGCGAGAGAGTCCACGCCGGAGAAGACGCTCTGCTGTGGCGTCGTAGCCGGCCCCTTCCAGCCAGTCAGCCAGAGTCACCACGTCGGCCACCGCGAGCTGGCGCAGCTCCGACGCAGTCAGTCGACTGTGCATCGAGACCGCCAGGGAGCGGTCGCCGGCCGCGATGGCTCGGGCGAGGTCTTCGGCGATCGGAACCGGACCGTCGGCCAGTGGGGTGCGCGGCGCCACGCCCGACCAGGGCCATCGCCACCGCCGCCGCTCGCCCACAAACCCGAGCGCAACACCAGCGATAAAGCCACCCACATGCGCGCCGTGGGCCACATTGCCCTCGGCCCCGAACAGGAGCGGCAGCACGTTGTCCACGAAAAGGTAGAAGCCGAGCACAATCCAGGCGCGAATGAGCACCGTGCGCATCAGGAACGGAAACAGGAACACGAACACCTTGACCCGGTTTTCCGGGAACAGGAGTGCGTATAGACCGAGCACGCCGGAGATGGCGCCCGATGCGCCGATGAGCGGCGCACCGCTGTCGCCGGCCAGCAGGGCGAAGACCAGCGTGGAGACCGCACCGGTGCCCAGGTACGCCACGAGGTAGCCAAGCCGCCCGAGTCGGTGCTCCACGTTGTCGCCATAGATCCAGAGGAAGAGCATGTTGCCGGCGAGATGCATCAAGCCGGCATGCATGAACATGCCTGTGATCAGATCGAGAATCGTGGGGTCCCACACCAAGAACCCGTGATCAAACACCACGAGATCCCATACCGACAGGCTGCTGGCCAGGGCTGCTTGCTGGAGCTCGCCGAGCTGGGGTGCCACCATGCTCATCCACTCGGCCAGGCGCGGATCGGCCGGATCGGCGGGCTCCAGCGAGAGCGGCAGCGTGAAGACCAGGTAGACCAAAACGTTGAGTGCCATCAGCACCCATGTGACCCATGCACGGTAGTGGGTGGGATTCGGGGTGTCGCCGATGGGCAGAATCATCGCTGCCTCCCTCCCAGCCAACGAAAGACGTTTCGAACGGTACCGTATCCTGGTACCGCCTGTTCCCGCGAGCGGCGGAAGTGCTGGAAACTCCGCACTCACCAAACCGACGTCGACCGGCTACGCGGGGGCGGAGAGGTCCCCATGCCGCGTTCATCTGCCCCCGCGTTTGTGCTTCCCGAGACCGTGCCGGTCGAGGGAATGGGCGTGGACTCCATGCAGGCCACCTGGCTGGGCGCTCCTGCTCGCGACAAGCTCCTCGAAGCCGCCCGCGATGCCGGCCTGTCCACCGAAGCCGCCCAGCCGGGCCAGCCGGTGATCACCCTGTCGCCCGGCACCGTGGCCACGGCCGGCGCGCTGCGACGCTTCCGCAAGGCCTGTACCAATGCGGCCTCCAACCGGGTGGGCAACCTCGCCGGAGAGCCGGGCACCTATGGCGACATGCCTGCCTTGGGAGCCCCCGCCCGCATGCTGTACCTCGCCGGCGGCGGGCAGTGGTCGCAAGCCGCCCAAGACCAGGCCGAGTCGGTGGCCGTGGAAGCCCCACACCGACCCTGGACCCTCCCCGCGCAAGACCCCGAGACCAAGCAGAACGCCGTGATTCCAATGGCCGACGCCGTGCTGGTCAACATGGGGCACTGGTCGGGCGTGCTGTGGGCCAACCTGCTGTCGCTGCCGCCGGGCCTGTGGGGCCTGCTGCTCGGCAAGTCGCCGATTCGTGCGGCGCTGTCTGCGGTGCGTGGCTTCGCGAAGGCCCGCTCCTTTCAGCCCGACACCCTCGCCCAGGCTGCCAGCGTGGTGCGGCGGCGCGCGCGCGTGCATCCCACCGCCGTGGTCGAGGCCAGCTATGTGGCCCCCGGCGCGGAGATCGGGCCCGGCGCCATCGTGCGGCAGAGCATCGTGGGCCCCGATGCGGTCATCGAGCCCCAGGCGATGCTGATCGCCTCGGTGATGGGCCGCGGTGCCCGCCTCCGCCGGCGCGCCTGGATCAAGTATGCGGTGCTCATGGACGAAGCGGTGCACGGTGGTGTGGCCCAGCTCGGCGTTCTCGGGCCCGGAGCCACCACCAAGGGCCTGAGCGCCCTGATGGATCAGCGCCTGGGTGGGCCGGTTCGCGTGAAGCGCAACGGCACGCTTCATCCGGTGCCGCTGGGCTTTCTGGGGGTGGGAGTGGGTGCCCGTACCGTGGTGGGCTCCGGCGTGTGGGTGGCAGCAGGCCGCACCCTGCCGCCCGACAAGTGGGTGGTGCGCGCTGCCGATGCCGTGGTGTCGAGGCCCGACGAAGCCACCACCGCGGTCGAGATCCTCGACGCACCCCCTGAGAGTCAGGGCCCCACCTCGGCGCTCTGACTCCACTTCCACGCTCCCCGTCCGAACCCCACCGCATGACCGCTCCCCCAGCCAGCGATCCGCCCTCCACGCAGAGATCTCCCGCAAGGGGGCGTCTGGGTGTGGCCATCGCAGTCGTGCTCAGCACCGCCCTGGCCGCGGCCCTGCTGTGGGTCACACAGCCTCCGCCTCGCGCCGAGGCCCGTGCGGGAACCCCGCTCCATGGAGGTGCTCTGGTGGCCTACTCGCCCGCCTACCGGGTGAGCTTCTTCGGCATCGAGCACCTGCATCCCTTCGACATCGCCAAGTACGACCGCATCGCTGCCGGCCTGGTGGAGCGGGGCCTGCTCGCACCCACCGACTTCGCCGTGGCCGAGCCCGTGGGCGACCACACACTCGCGGCAGTGCACGATCCCGCCTACCTCGTGACCCTCCACGAAGCGGCCACGCTGGGGAGGGCCCTCGAGCTCGACCTGCCGAGCATCGTTCCCGCCAGCACCCTCGAGCGCCGGGTGCTCGACCCCTTCCAGTCGGCCGTGGGCGGCACCGTGCTGGCGGCCCGCGGCGCGCGCGACCACGGCCTGGGCATCAACCTGGGCGGCGGCTACCACCACGCCCGACCCGCCATGGGGCACGGCTTCTGCATCTACAGCGACGTGGCCCTCGCCATCCACACCCTGCGGCAGGAAGGCCTCGAGGGCACCATCCTGATCGTCGATACCGATGCGCACCAGGGCGATGGCTCCCACGCCTTCTTCACCGACGACCCGACCGTGTTCAGCTTCTCGATGCACCAGGGCAGCCTCTTTCCCATCCCCAAGCTGGCCGGCGACCTCGACGTTCCGCTGCGGGCCGGCCTCGACGACGACGGCTTCCTCTGGACCCTCGAGGAGCACCTGATCCCGCTCCTCGACCAGCTCGAGCCGGTGATGGTGGTGCATGTGGCTGGCGCCGATGTGTTGGTCGACGACCCGCTCACCGGACTCCACCTGTCGCCCAAGGGACTGGTGCGGCGCGATGTGCTCGTGGCCAGCGCGAGCCGCGAGCGGGAGATCCCCCTGCTCCATGTGCTGGCGGGCGGCTACGGCCCAAGCGCCGCAAAGGCACAGGAGGCATCGGTGGCCGCGATGCTAACGCTGATGGCCGAAGCCGAGTGAGCCAAGCTGGGATGCCGACTCAGTCTGTCTGCGGCGCGGCCTCGGAGGCGTCTGCAGCCTCAGGCTCCGCCGCTGCCTCGGGCTGCGTCGCCGCCGGGTATGCCACAGCCAGGGCGGCGATCGCATCATCGGCCGCGTCGTTCCCGCTCCGACTGGCATTGGTCACGAACAGGTAGCCGCGGTCGTGCGCCGGCACGAGCATGACCCGGGCATACCAATAGGAATTGCTGCCGTCATGGGTCAGCACACTGGCACCGCCAAAGTCTTCGTCTTCAGCCACAATCCATCCCAAGGCGTAGTAGTCGCTCTGTTTCTCGTGCAGCGCAGAGAAGCTCTCGCCTGACAAAAGGCGCGGCGAATCCCGCGCTGCCGCAAGGTGGAGTGCACCAAACCGAGCCCAGTCAGCCAAGGTGGCATGTACCGTGCCCGCGGGGCCCAGCGCCCCTGGGTTGTCTGCGACCAGCGACGGCAACACTGCCGCGAGTGCCCCAGAATTGTCCACATGGCCCCACGGATGCGGTCCGGTGGGGGGGCCGAAGCCGGTGTGCTCCATCTTCAGCGGCGCAAAGAGCCTGTCGGTCATCAGCTGCTCCCAGGACTGACCCTGCTGCAGCTCGAGCAGGTGTCCCGCCAGGATGTAGCCTTCGTTGGAGTAGTGATAGTCGCCGGGCGCATCATGCGGCGGCGCGGAGACCATCGCCTCCACCCATGATGCCCGGCCCGCCGGCGCATCGTCGAAGCCATGCCGAGCCATAATATACAGGCGCCGCAGATCGCCGATCTCGTCCCGTACACCACCCGTGTGGCTCAGCAGGTGGCGCAGCGTGACCGCCTGCCAGGTCGGGTCGGCATCGGGCAAGAGCGCCGTGACCGGCGTGTCGAAGGAAAGCGTGCTCTGCTCCACCACCAACGCTGCGAGGGTAGCGGTCATGGCCTTGGTATCGGAGCCGAGGTGCCAGCGGTCCTCCACGGTCACCGCCTCGGAGGGAGCACCGTCGACCCCCACTCCTCGCTGGCCCACGGCACCGATGCCCAGCAGCTGCCCGCTGCTGTCGAAGACGGCAGCGCCCACAGCGGGGAGGTCGTGCTTCTCGCGGATGGGCTCCAGCAGGTCGTTGAAGCGGGGCACAGTGTCGGCCACGGGCGTGCCCGGATCGAGCGGGCCAGGGTCGAGACCACCACAGGCGAGGCACCAGAAGAACGCTATACCGGCAACAGCAGGGAGTGGACGGAATTTCATGGGTCAGAAGTATACCGGATGGCAAACATCGTGGGGTCACCAATGATGCTGCGTGGCAGGCACATCACTCCATGAACACCA